>NZ_QWGJ01000077.1:0-625 GCF_003435225.1 Clostridium sp. AF28-12
ACACCGAAATGATACCGAAACACGACAATCTGATAGGGGGACAGTCTACCCTATCGCTGATACTTCGGGAGATTTTAAGCGGCTCTATGGCTGTAATTTTGCCGAAAATCGCCCCGAAACCATACACGAAAACGGGAGGAAGCGCAATATGCCGAGAATGAGCAAAAAGAGGAAGCATGAGCTTTCCTTTTACCTCAATGACCGGGGGCGTGTCACTTACAACGAATTATGCCGGAAATGCCAGCATGGGTGCAGGCAGAGCTTCCGGGCGGTTGTGATTGACTGCCCCCGTTATTTATCCAAACGAGCAAAGAAAAAGGAGGAACACACAGAATGAATTTTGAATTTATGACGATAGACACACCATTGCCGCCCTGTATGCCCTTTCCCAGAGCGTTGACAGGATTTCCAGTCAGCAGCACCGCAAAGGTCATGTACTGCCGGATGTTGGACGCTATGCTATCCAAAGGGCAGGAGGACGAAAACGGAATCCTGTTTGTCTGCTTCCCTGTTACAGCCATTGCCGCAGTCTTGTCCCGCAGCTCTATGACGGTCAAGCGTTCTCTGAATGAACTGGAAACCGCCGGACTTATCATGCGGGTGCGTCAGGGCGTTGGAGAACCAA
>NZ_QWGJ01000078.1:0-600 GCF_003435225.1 Clostridium sp. AF28-12
TTACTGTAAGAATAACCTTTACGCTCCAGATAGACTTTCATACTCCGATAGCCGTCAACTCCATTGTGCGAATGATATATTTCCTGAATCTGTGCTTGGACTTCGGCTTTAAGGGTATAATAATCCGCCTTCCGGTGTTTCCGGTAGTTGTAATAAGCATTTGGGCATATATCCAGCCGTCCAAGCAGCCAGCGAATGCCAAATTCATTATGATATTGTTCGATGAATCGATAAGCCTCTAATCGATTTCCTTTGCAAAGAATGCCGCCGCTTTTTTTAAGAAAAGATTCTCCTTACGAAGTTCTTCGTTTTCTCTTTTGAGTCTGAGCATCTCCTTCATGTTGTCATAATCTTCTTTGGCTTCCGGGCTTGACTGGCATTCTTTACTAAACTCGCTACACCACTTAGAAATGCTGGCTTTCGATACCCCATACTCAGCGGTGATGCTTTTGTAGGTACGACCTTCCTCTTCATGAAGACGTACTATTTTTTTCTTAAATTCGGGTGTGTAACTTTGTGGCATGATAATTACCTCTTTTCTCTATTGGATTTATTATATCTTATTAGCCACTACTGTTACAACGTTAGTATAGCACTTCA
>NZ_QWGJ01000079.1:0-554 GCF_003435225.1 Clostridium sp. AF28-12
ACGGTATGGGAATGGCAAGGATAAACGCCCTCATTGAAAAATGATCGTTACCATCAAAATGGCAGCAATACTGGAACCGATTGGTTTTCTCATGAACAGATAAAACGGAATTCCCACAACTGCGGCAAGTGAAAAGAAAATCAGCTGCCGCTTTGTCAGATTTAATGCTACTTTTGTTTTGACCTTGGTAAGGTCTTTTGGTACTGGTACATACGCCATGGTATGCGCTCCTTTCCTGCCCGCTAGTGGGCATTGAATATAGATTTGCTAAGGCTTCCGGTCTTGAATAATGAAAATGCAAGAATCACGGTATAAGCCGCTACTGAAAACATAGCTGCATGAAGATCACTGGATATGGTCATTGCATTTACTAAAACTGCATAAATTCCCACACAGACCATCATGAAGAATCCCTGAAATGCCAGTGCGAACAAGCCTTTTAAATAGTTGTTTCCGATATTGCCCCATTCCTTATTGGTCATGGTGGCAAACGGAATTGGTGCTATGGAAGTATAAAGTAGGGTAAGAACCCGACGCCTTACCATATCACTATG
>NZ_QWGJ01000008.1:0-146976 GCF_003435225.1 Clostridium sp. AF28-12
AGAGATAGAAAAAAGAGTCATCCGATGGATGGCTCTTTTTTCTATGTTCAAGCCCTGCCGGGCTCGAACGGTTCGAATGTCTCCGCTCCGCTGCGGTCGTCGCAGGCGAACGTCCCCCGGACGTTCTGCGACGTCTCGTGCTCTCAAAGAGATAGAAAAAAGAGTCATCCGATGGATGGCTCTTTTTTGTATGTTCGAGCCCTGCCGGGCTCGAACGGTTCGAATGTCTCCGCTCCACTGCGGTCGTAGCAACAATTTCAAATGCTTGTAAATCATAGGATTGCATGGTATGATAAAATATGTTCGGAAATGCTGGCTGAATGTATCAGCAGAAATTGCCGACAGCACGCGATAGAGTTCATGCATGAGGGTCACACGCTCAAAAAAGTTTAAACATGAATCATGAGAAAGGGGACATAGCTGTTCTAAGGCAGTTGTAAGTGTATGGGAAAACATAGAGATGGCTTTAAGAGCCGGACAGGATTTGTACTGGCCTGCATTGGGTCGGCTGTTGGTATGGGGAATATCTGGAGATTCCCATATATGGTTTCAGAATGGGGTGGAATGACGTTCCTGCTTCCATATGTTCTGTTTGTTATTTTGATCGCTTCTACCGGAGTGATCGAGGAAATGGCGCTTGGCCGCGCGGCAAAGAGCGGACCGATCAAAGCATTCGGTAAATGTACGGAGATCCGCACCGGAAATAAGCGGATAGGAGAGGTGATCGGTGTGATTCCGGTTATCGGATCCCTGGCATTGGCGATCGGATATAGCGTGGTCGTAGGATGGATCTTTAAATATACATTTTTTGCACTTTCCGGTGGTCTCTTCCACTTAGGGCAGGACGTAGCCGCGATCGAAGGCTTGTTTGGAGGTACAGCCGCCGCATTTGGAAATAATGTATGGCAGGTGGTCGCAATGCTTGTAACCGCGGTGATCATGGCATATGGAATTTCCGGCGGAATTGAGAAAGCGAATAAGATCATGATGCCGATGCTTTTTATCCTGTTTGTTGGGCTCGGCATATATATTTTTACACTTCCAGGTTCGGAACATGGATATCGTTATATTTTTACACTGGATCCCAAAGGGCTTTTTGATCCAAGACTCTGGATCTACGCGTTCGGCCAGGCATTCTTTTCGCTTTCCATCGCAGGAAATGGAACAGTCATTTACGGTTCTTATTTGAGCGAGGAAGAGGATGTGGTCAGCTCAGCAAGAAATGTAGCATTTTTTGATACATTAGCGGCGCTTCTTGCGGCACTCGTCATTATACCGGGCATGGCAGTGGGAGGCGCAGAACTATCGTCAGGCGGACCGGGGCTGATGTTTATTTATCTGCTGAATGTGTTTAATGGCATGCCGGGCGGATGGTGTGTAGAGATAGTCTTTTATGTCTGTGTTTTGTTTGCAGGCTTAAGCTCTCTGGTAAATCTTTATGAGGCACCGGTAGAGATGATGCAGGAGCGGTTTGGGTTCAGGCGGAAAATTGCGGTTGCAGTGATCGCGATGCTTGGCGGTATCATTTCCCTGATGATCCAGGGAATCGTTTCCGGATGGATGGATGCGGTCTCCATTTATATCTGTCCGCTTGGCGCGATGCTTGCTGCTATCATGTTTTTCTGGGTAGCCGGAAAGGATTTTGCGCTTACAGCAGTTAACAAAGGAACGAAAAAAACGATCGGCAGCTGGTTTATGCCGCTTGGAAAATATGTATTGGTTCCGGCTGCGCTTCTCGCACTTGTGGCGGGGGCGCTGCTTGGGGGAATTGGCTGATAAGAGATACTTTCATGTTTCGTTAGGAGAAATCTGAGGACGGCATGTGGAAAACTTAATGGAGGAGATGACTAAAAATGAGCAGATTAAACGAATTGCTCCAACAGGCGGGCAATATTGGACGGAACGAAGATGGTTCGATCACAAGACTGGGATTTTCAGAAAAATATTTTCAGGCGCTTGAGTTTTTAAAAGGACGCATGCAGGAGCTGGGAATGCAGGTGGAGACTGACCCGGTCGGAAATCTTCATGGCGTATTGCAGGGGAGTGACCCGGCAGCAAAATCCATCGTGATCGGCTCCCACATGGATACAGTTATGCAGGGCGGTGTTTATGATGGAATGCTGGGTGTGACCGGTGCATTGGAAGTTGCAGCCCGCTTAAAGGATGAAGGACGTACCCTGCGCCATCCATTGGAGATCTGGGGATTTAATATGGAAGAGTCCAGTATTCTTGGCGGTACATTTGGAAGCAGATGCGTGACAGGGATGCTCGATCCGGATATTCCCGGATATGCGGAAAAATTAGCAAAGTTTGGCTGCAGTCCGGAAAAAGCAAAAGCCGCAAAGAGAGATATCAGCAAGTATGAGTGCTACCTGGAGTATCATATCGAACAGGGCGATAAACTCGATCATACGGGAATCGATGTGGGAGTTGTCAGCGGAATCGTCAGCATCATCGACTATAAGGTAACGGCAAAAGGCATGAGCAACCATGCGGGCACAACGATGATGGCTAACAGAAAAGATGCGCTTGTCGGAATGGCAAAGCTGATCGTGGCAGCAGAAGAGCGGGCAAGAGAACTGAATGACACACTTGTATTTACGGTCGGAAAGATCGCTGTATCCCCCGGACAGGAAAATGTAATTCCGGGACAGGCTGTGGCGAACTTTGAGATGCGTCATATGGACAAAGCTGTAACTGATCAGTTCTATGCAGATATTCAGGCATTTGCAAAAGAGATTCCGAACTGTGAGTTTGAATTTGTAAATACCAGTGCCAAATATTCCACACCGTGTGATCCGAGATTGATCAAACTGATCGACGATGTCTGCACGGAAAAGGGAATCAGCCATATCATCATGCCAAGTGGTGCAGGTCATGACGCGAATTCGATGGCCCACGAAGGTGTCCCGATCGGTATGATCTTTGTTCCGAGTGTCAAGGGCATCAGCCATCAGGGAGACGAATATACAAAACCGGAACATATCGATATGGGGGCGGATGTTCTGTATCAGACGGTGTTAAAACTGGATGAAAATGGATTTTAAGTTTTACAGATGCTCAAATGAAGAACTGAATTTTATCTGGCAGAACTTGAAAAACGATATAAACATAGGAGGTATTTTATCATGGCAAAGGAAGCGAATCCGATTCCACAGGGAAAGTATGTACCGGCAACGAGATTTGGCAATCTGATCTTTACAGCAGGTATGACACCGAGAAACAATGGTGTTCTGATCAAGACAGGAAAAGTAAAAGCGTCAGATGATATTGCTGATTATAAGGACGCTGTTGTACAGGCCGCGAAGAATGCGCTCACAGCTGCAAAAAATAAGCTGGAAGAGGGCGAGAAGATCGTACAGATCATGCAGATTACAGTTTATGTAAATTCTGAGCCGGATTTTACAAAGCAGCCGAAGATCGCGGATTTCGCGTCTGAGTATTTCTGCGAGGAGCTTGGGGAATCCGGAGTTGGAAGCCGCGCGGCTGTCGGTGTTGCGGTTCTTCCGGGAGAAGCTCCAGTGGAGATCGCGATCATTGCGGGGGTAGGCAAGTAAAATAAATTCATGCTATAAAAGAAGACCACTGATGGGAAAGATCCTGCTCAGTGGTCTTTTTTGTGTAACAGGAAATTCCGAGGAATTTCCTGTTACATAAAAAGGCACTGACGTGCCAATGATGCACGCTTGCGCGAAGATGTAGATTGTCGCAAGCAGCCGCGGGAGGCACGGAAATGTGCCAAGTCACATTCTTTTTTATTATTTTAAATATTAATGGCAATAAACATATGATAAACAGATGTATTATATTTGATATTGATATGTTTTATGCGGCGTTTTGAATTGACAAATAGTCTCTGGTTGAATATAATAAAAATACAAATATATGAATGCGTTCCAATATAATGAATTTAGAAGCGATTGAATCACGATTTCCGATTGACCAATTTTGGCTGTTTCTGGCCGACTCTATGTGGCCGATTCTACCCAACGCTAACAATGAGGAAGAATTATACGTAAAGAAACAAAAGAAGATTCGGAAATGAACAACAGAAGGGATGGATGGTTATGTTTGGTGTTTCTGGCAGTTGTGTATTTTTATGGTGTGTTTATTTGTTTTTAGGTATTTTTCCGCTGATTTATGTCACGGTTAATGACAAGAAGAAAGGGGGAAAATAAGATATGTCAAATAATGCTTTGTATATGATCGTTACGGTCATATTTATGGTCGGTCTGGCAGTGATCGGTATCTTAATTTCCCGCGGAATCAAGGACACGGAAGATTGGATGGTTGCCAGTAAATCATTAGGAAAACTCCCGATGGCTGGTACCTACTTTGCAACAATTATTTCTGCAACGTCAATTATGAGCTACATGGGCTATTATTACCTGAACGGTTGGTCTGGATGGTGGAATGCAGCCGGTACGCTTCTGACTTCTTTCCTCGCATGTATGTTCTTTGCAAGAAGAATGCGTCAGAGTGAATGTAATACTCTTCCGGAGCTGATTGAAAAACGTTACAGCGGAAAGTATTCCATCGTTATGAGTCTTCTGATCGTTGTAAGCTGTACTGCACTGTTAGGTGCACAGGTAACAGGTGCAACTATCATTTTACAGACTTTCTCCAATTGGAGCACATTAACATGCTGTGTTATTTTACTTGCAGTGTTTGTCGTATTCACATGTATCGGTGGTATGAAAGCGGTTGCATGGACAGATACGATCTGCTCCTTCGTAATCATCATTGGTATTTGGCTGATCGCAATCCAGTTCCTGTTAAAGGTTGGCGGATTCACAGCTATGAACGAAGGTATTGCGGCTCTGAATCCGGAATTTGTAAAAGGATTCAGTGTTAAGATCCCGCCGATCACAGCGTTAAGCTGGGTAGTTACATGGGGTATCTGTAACTTTGGTGCACCGCAGTTCGTAGCACGTTTCATGTCTGCTGAGAGCCCGGAAGTTGCTTCTAAGAGCCAGGGTATCACAGGCATCGGTTTATTACTTTTCTATGTTCCACTTGCAATCACTGGTTTATGCGGTATGCTGATCCACCCGGGTATCGAAAAGCAGGATATGGTATTTACAACATTAGTATTTAGTGAAGTAAATCCGATTATCGGAGCAATCATGCTTGCATCTGTTGTAGCAGCTATCATTTCTACAGCAGACAGCTTACTTCTTTTGATCGCTACAACATTTGCACATGACTTCTATTCCAAGGTAAAGAGCAATGTATCGGATAAAGAAGAGTTATTCGTATCTCGTGTTTCTACAATCGTATTTGGTATCGGTGCCGTTGCCCTTACATTCGTTATGAGCGACACGATCCAGATCATTCAGGCGAAAGCCGTTACTCTTATGGGTGCTGCAATGGCAGTCCCGATTATGGTCGGCGTTGCATGGAAGCGTGCAAATAAAATCAGTGCCATGATCGCAGCAGCGGCTGGTTTTGTGACAGCACTTGTTTGGTACGGCCTTGGACAGCCAGCTGGTATTATGGCAGCTCTTCCGGCGTGTCTGGTATGCTTTATCGTAATCATGGTTGGCTCTGTTATGACTCCGGAAAGTGCAAATGAATCTGCTGATAAGGAGACAATGGATCACTTATTTGGAGAGACAAAATAAAAAATAGAATTAAGAGATTTGCCTGCGCCGTCATAATGATCATTCTGACGGCGCAAGGAGATCTCAGTGAAAGAGGTGGATCATCGATATGAGCAGATTAAATGAATTGCTGCAGCAGGCTGGAAACATTGGACGGAATGAAGATGGTTCGATTACCCGGCTTGGATTCTCAGAAGGATACTTTCAGGCACTTGAGCTTTTAAAAGCACGCATGAAAGAAATAGGAATGCAGGTGGAAACTGACCCGGTTGGAAACCTTCATGGCATTTTGCCGGGCAGTGATCCGGAAGCAAAAGCAATTGTAATCGGTTCTCATCTGGATACAGTTATTAAGGGCGGTGTTTATGATGGCATGCTCGGTGTGACCGGTGCAATGGAAGTTGCAGCTCGTTTAAAGGACGAAGGCCGTACACTGCGTCATCCATTGGAAATTTGGGGATTTAATATGGAAGAGTCCAGTATCCTCGGTGGAACCTTCGGAAGCCGCTGTGTGACAGGAATGATCGATCCGGATCTTCCGGGATATCCGGAAAAATTAGCAAAGTTTGACTGTAGTCCGGAGAAAGTTAAAGCTGCAAAGAGAGATATCAGCAAGTATGAATGTTATCTGGAATATCATATCGAACAGGGCGATAAACTCGATAATGCGGATCTTGATGTCGGTGTTGTCAGCGGAATCGTCAGTGTGATCCGCTATGAAGTGACAGCTAAAGGCATGAGCAATCATGCAGGAACGACGATGATGGTAAACAGAAAAGATGCACTTGTCGGAATGGCAAAGCTGATCGTTGCAGCAGAACAGCGTGCAAGAGAACTGAGCGATACACTTGTATTTACCGTCGGAAAGATCGCCGTATCTCCGGGACAGGAAAATGTAATTCCGGGACAGGCAGTGGCAACCTTTGAGATGCGTCACATGGACAGAGCTGTTACAGATCAGTTCTATACAGATATCCAGGCACTCGCAAAAGAAATTCCGAACTGTGAATTTGAATTTGTAAATACCATCGCAAAATACTCTACACCGTGTGATCCGAGGCTGATCAAACTGATTGATGGTGTCTGCACAGAGAAAGGAATCGGTCATGTCATCATGCCGAGCGGTGCTGGCCACGACGCAAACCCGATGGCACACGAAGGAGTCCCGATCGGTATGATCTTTGTTCCGAGTGTTAAGGGCGTCAGCCATCAGGGTGATGAATATACAAAACCGGAACATGTGGACATCGGTGCTGACGTTCTGTATCAGACGGTACTGAAACTTGATGAAAACGGACTTTAAAGCCTGACAGATAAAATGGAAAAGGAGAATGAGACTATGATGGATCTTGCTGTAATCAATGGACTTGTATTTATTGAAGGCGGCTTCCGCAAAGCGGATGTCGGAATTAAAGATGGGAAATTTGCTTTGATCGCAGAGCCGGGCTGCCTGCCGGAAGCTGAGCGCACAATTGATGCAGGCGGAAAATATGTTCTTCCTGGTGGAATTGATACTCATGTACATTATCGTGATCCTGGCCACTGGGAGCGTGAGACATTTGAGGTTGGTACACGTGCAGCAGCAGCCGGTGGATGTACAACATTCTTTGAGCATCCGATTTCTATGCCGCCGCAGTGGAATGGAGAGATTTTAAAGAACCGTATCAGCATCTGTAAAGGTGAAGAAAGCGCAGCGAATGACCGTCATGAGAAAGGAAGCTGTGTAGACTTCTGCTTCTTCGGAGCAGCAGGCGGTGAGCATCCGGAAGCAATCGAGCCGCTTTCCCATGAAGGAATTATCGCATATAAGACATTCTTACATGAAGCTCCGGAAGGAAGAGATGCAGAGTTTGAAGGTCTGACAAGTGCAAACAACGATCAGTTATACCGTGTCCTTGAAGAAGTTAAGAAGACAGGTCTGGCAGTTGCGGCACATGCAGAGGATAATGAGCTTGTAACAGGTTTCATTAAACGCCTTAGAGAACAGGGACGTCAGACAGAAAATATTGCTCACTGTGAGTCACGTCCACCGATCGTAGAGATCGAAGCAATCTCCAAGATGCTGAAATTTGGTAAGGACGTTGGATGCCCGATCGAATTAGTACATGTTTCCACCTGGCAGGCAATGGAACTTGCAAAGAAAGCAAAAGCAGAGGGACAGCCGGTTATGGTCGAGACCTGTCCGCACTATCTGCTTCTCGATGAGAGCTATGTAGAAAAATACGGTGCATACGCAAAGTGCAACCCGGCGCTTAGAAAAAAAGAGGATGTAGAGCGTCTCTGGGATTATGTAAAAGACGGTACCGTTGATTTCATCGGCAGTGATCACAGCCCGTTCTTAGTTTCCGAGAAAGAAAAGAAAGATAAAGATGGAAATAAGGATATTTTCCTTTCTCCATCTGGATTCCCGGGAATCGATCTTCGTCTCCCGTTAATGATTACAGAGGGATTAAAGCGTGGCGTCAGCCTTGAAAAGATTGTAGAACTCTTAAGCGTTAATCCAGCTAAGTTATTCCATATCTTCCCACAGAAAGGAACGATCTCTGCAGGAGCAGACGGCGACCTTGTTATCGTTGATATGAATAAGAAGGTTACCTGCCATGCTGAGGACAGCTATTCTCAGGCAAAAGGTATCATGAAGGTATACGAAGGCTGGCAGCTTGACTGTGCAGTTGACAGTACAATCGTTCGTGGACGTGTTGTTTACGAGAATGGTAAAGTTGACGAGAGCGCATCTGGCTGGGGCGAATTTGTAAAACCGGTATTAAAAAAATAATTAAATCATGATTTTATGAGAAAATTCCCTGTGAATAAAAGTTTCAGCTGTTCAACAGGGAATTCTCTAACTATTATGTTTATTTCTATTTAGGGAAAAATGATCAGAACAGCCGGGGGATACAGCTGGTCTGATCTGCAAAATGTATAATGTCAAAGGGGAAATTATTATGACAAGAGAAGCAAATCCAATTCCGCAGGGAAAATATGTTCCGGCAACAAGATTCGGCAATATGATCTTTACAGCAGGTATGACACCGCGCAATAACGGAGTACTGTTAAAAACAGGAAAAATTAAAGCAACAGACGAAATTGCAGATTATAAAGAGGCTGTTGTCCAGGCAGCAAAGAATGCACTGACAGCGGCGAAAAATAAGCTGGAGAACGGTGAAAAAATTGTACAGATCATGCAGATCACCGTTTATGTAAACAGCGAGACAGATTTCACAAAACAGCCAAAGATTGCAGATTTTGCATCGGAGTATTTCTGTGAAGAACTCGGAGAATCTGGAGTCGGAAGCCGGGCTGCGGTTGGGGTTGCAGTTCTTCCGGGGGACGCACCGGTTGAAATATCTATTATTGCTGGAGTTGAAAATTAAAAATTAACAGGATGTAATAGAAAGTGACTGCTGTCAAATAGAAAATTTGTGCAGCAGTTTTTCTATTTACATATGTAGTGAATGGAAAATCAGAAAATACATGCGAGTATATATGTAGGGGGAGTATATATGTCATTATTTCCAGAAAGCGCTTATCAGTTAGAATTACCCAAAATGCATAGAGTCCTGCAAAAATTTGATACAACACAGTTAGAAAATGTAGAGGAGACTTTGCGTGCCGAAATGCATAAGAAGGAAATCAGCAGTCTTGTAAAACCGGGAATGAGGATTGCTATGGCCGTGGGAAGCCGCGGAATTCAGAATTTGGCGTTGATCGTCAAAACTATTGCGGACGAATTGCAGAACATGGGAGCAATGCCGTTTATCGTTCCGGCTATGGGATCGCATGGAGGAGGAACCGCTAAGGGACAGACAGCGGTTTTGGAAGGCTATGGAATTACGGAAGAGGCAATAGGAATCCCGGTTAAATCCAGTCTCGAGGTTGATGAAATTGGAACCGTAGAATGTGAGAGTGGAACGGTTCAGGTTGTAGTTGATCATTATGCAGCTCATGCTGATCTGATCATTCCTATTGGAAGAGTAAAACCGCATACAGATTTCAGAGGTCCTATTGAAAGCGGATTATGTAAAATGCTTACGATCGGGCTGGGAAAATTTGAGGGCTGCACGAGACTGCACCATATGGGAGCAATACATTTTCCTACGCTTCTTCCAGTTGCCGCAAAACTTGTAATTGACAAAACTCCGGTAGGTTTTGGAGTTGCAATTATTGAAAACAGCTATGATCAGACGTACCATATTGAGATGGTTCCTGCAGACAAGATCCACGACAGAGAGCCGGAATTGTTAAAAATCGCGCGTTCAAAGATGCCAAAGATCCTGGTGAAGGAAATTGATGCATTAATTGTGCAGGAAATGGGAAAAGATATTTCCGGAGCAGGTATGGATCCGAATATTATAGGACGTGCGGCCAGAGGAAGATTGAAAGACTTTGATGGTCCGGAAATACAGAGAATTTTAGTGAAGAGTCTTACAAAAGATACACATGGAAATGCAAGCGGCATTGGATTAGCGGACTATGTTTTAAAGCCGTGTGCGGAAACAATCGATTTAGGGGCAACATACACCAACTCGGTGAGCTGTGGTAATCCGGAAGGTGGCCGGATTCCAATTCAGGTGACAGATGTAAAAGAGGGAGTTTTAGCCTGTCTGCGGAGTGGTGTGGGTGTAGAGCTGAATGCTCCGAAGCTTGTGTATATAAAAAATACACTCCAATTAGGGGAGATATGGGTCTCAGATGCACTTATCGAGGAAGTGAGAAGAAATCCTCAGCTGATATTATGTGATGAAGAGCAGTCGATCGAGAAGTTACAAATGTCATAAAAGAGGAGAAAAATGATAAGTCTCCTGTTATTGCAAAATTTGTTTGTTTTTCCATGCAGAATGCATTATACTAAAAAGAGGTGAAAAAGAAATAAATGGAAATAATCCTTTTTGGGGGGTAAAATGAATGCAGGAAAAGGAACCTCAATATATAAATTCAATTATAAGGGCAACTGCGATATTAGAGTTATATGAAAAGCTGAATGTACAGTATCTTGGAATCGCCGAGATCAGCAAAGAATTGGGAATTCAGAAAACAACGGTATTTAATATTGTAAAAACACTGGTGCATCAGGGATGGCTGATTCAGGACAATCCGAACGGAAAATACCGGCTTGGGACCAGAATTCTCAGGGTATCCACGATGATCACGCGGAGTATCACGACGGAAGAACTCATAGAAAAGGAAATGAGGCGCCTGAGAGATGAGTACAATGAGGATGTTGTACTGACTGCTATGGTTGACGGGGTTCCAATCTGTGTAGAGAAAGTAAAATCTGCAAATTATCTCCAGATCCAGTCAAAAGTAGGACGTGTCGGAAGCTATGTAAAGGGTTCCACTGGAAAGACCGTGTTTGCATGGCAGCCGGAGAATTTTATTCAGGAGATACTGAGAAAGATATATCCGGAGACGGAAGCGGGATTGCGGGAGAAAGAGCAGGTTGAGGAACAGCTAAAAAAAATCCGGGAGCAGGGATATTGTATCAGTATTTCAGAGCAGGATAAGGGCGTTGCATCTGTTGCGGTTCCAATCTTAAATGATAAAGGGTATGCAGTATACTCACTGGCTGTGGTCGGAGAGGAAAATCGAATGCGGCAGAAGGGGCTGGATGTGATCCGGCAGGAGCTTGTGAGAGTTGCACGGAGTCTTGGAAGAGAACAGCATTATATGAAAGGGTAGCAGCTTTTTACAGAAAATTTATCCCACAACAAATATAGAAAAACACTGTTTTGCATGAAGGGGGTAATCAAAAATGCGAAACAGTGTTTTTTCTATTATCAGTAAATAAGGAGGTAATCAATAGTGGTGTGGATCGTATCGGGCATGTAAGAGGGAATAATCCAATTTGGGTGCATTTGGATTAGATTATGCGCGGTAGATATCGACCATCTTGCAGATTCTCTTTACAGCATCAACGGCCTTGTCGTGATCCTGAGAGAAATTCATACGGATAAAATCACCGTACTGTTTGCCGAACTCTGTACCCGGTGTTACAGTAACACTTGCCTGTGCGCGGCAGAGCTTTGTAAACTGGAAAATATCAACTTTTAATTTCGGCAACTGCATGAAGATATAGCTTCCGCCTTCTGTTGGACGAGCCCAGCATCCAGGGCAGCTGTTGATGACGGCAAGAATATCATCGCGGATCTGTCTGTGATCAGCAATACGTTTCTCCATCCATCCATCCGGCTCAGAGAACCATCTGTAGAAAGCTGCCTGATTGTAACCTGCACAGCGTAAGGAAACGACGGCCTGAAGTTTTTCCATGCGGGTGATGATTTCAGGTGTACCATAGCCGACACCGAGACGGAAACCACTTAAGGACTCTGTTTTGGACGGACCCATAATTGTGATCAGCTTGTCCGGTTTCTCCGGGAGTGCACGCATGTGTGTGTAAGTGAAATCTTTTTCAAGGATCTGGCGGCTGTAAAGCTCATCTGCAAGGATTGCAACGTCGTATTTCTTTGCGAGGCGTGCAATCTCAGAAACTTCTTCTTTGGAGAAGACTGCGCCAGTCGGGTTGTTCGGGTTTGAGTAGAGGAACAGCTTTACACCGTTTTTGAAAGCTTCTTCCAGCTCTTTTAAATCGATACCGGATGTGTGGGGAGCAGCGTCTTTCCAGTTCATGTGGATCGGAACCATCTCGCCCTCGAAGAATTCAACAAGTTTACGGTTGTCGAAGTAATCCGGTTCAACGATAGCGACCTTGTCACCTCTGCCGACTAAGGAACCCATCGCTAAGAAAAGCGCTCCCTGTGTACCAGGTGTAAGGATGATCTCTGTCTTCGGGTCTACCGGAGCGCCGCTGTACTCTGCGAGTTTTTCAGCAAGATATTCACGGATCGCGCCTTTGCCGCGGTATTCTGTGTATGCCTGATAGGTACCATCTACACAATAGTGTTTCACAAATGTCTCAAGGCTGCCTGGGATCGGCTGGTGTGCGTTTACATCACCGTGAGAGAAATCAACAGCCGGTCCTTCAAGTTTGTCACCGATCATCGGAAGATCTTCTGCTTTCTGAAGTCCTTCCTGTCCGGGGGCGTTGTCTGTGCCCAGTCTTGCAAATTTTTCTGCTAAATAATCCATAAGTTTACCTCTCCTTTTTATCAATCAGTCTGGTGTGTGAAAATTGGAATGACTGCATTGACTGTGTGAAATGCTTTTCTCTTTGTATCTATACAATAACATGAAAAGATCACATTGTAAAACGGATAAATCAGATATATAATATATGCAAAACAGATGTTTTGGGAGGTGAAATTTATGAATGATGAGGCACTCGAAACGTATTTAAATATTGTAAAGACACATAGCCTGACAAAGACAGCGGAGAACATGTTTATCTCACAGTCAGCAGTGAGCAACCGGCTGATCAGTCTGGAAAAGGAATTGAACGTGAAACTTATTGATCGCAGTCCGGGGCAGAAAGGGGTTGTGCTGACGCAGAAAGGTGAAGAATTTGTTGAATTTGCGAAAAGGCATCAGGAACTGAACCGTCAGATTCAGGATTGGAGCCGGGGAGATGTGACGGAGGTGTTACGGGTAGCGTCTGTTATCAGCCTCACGGACTATGTGAAAGGGTTTTACAGGGAACTTCTTGGGAAGGGAAAACTTTCGATCACATTAGCGACACACTGGACAGACCGCATTATTTCGATGTTGGAGAACAGAGAGACAGACATCGGAATTACCCCGCGTGTCTTTTATTCGAAGGCGGTGGAGGCTGTACCGATCTTTAGGGAACCGTTATTTCTGCTTAGCTCAAAAAGTGTTTCTGATTACCCTGAGGTTGTGCAGGCACAGCAGTTAAAGCGTTCCAATGAAATCTATTTTGATTGGGGAACGGGGTTTGTGGAGTGGCATGAAAAGCAGATGAACCCGTTAGATCTGCCGCTTATGGTGACAGATACAACGGAGCTGATACCGGAACTTTTACGGATTCCTAATTCTTTCAGTATTATTCCTGCATGCATTTTTAAAAACTATCATGATACAGAGCTGAGACTTTCCAGAATTGTTCCGGAACCACCTCCAAGAATCTGCTATCTCTTAAAGCTTAGGGAACTGCACTCACAGAAAAAGGAACTGATCGAGCAGTTTGAAAAGGAATTTAAAGAATATATACGGACGGTTGAGGATGTTATCAGTATTTAGCCGGAAAACATCTCCACCGCCAGCTTCGTAAATTCCTCCATAGCCTTTGATACATATCTCTTTTTCTTCCACATAACAGCGATGTCACGGCTCACATCATCGGAGTCCAGCTTGTAAAAGACGACGGGTTCATCGTGGTCGGACATGCGGACAACGGTGTCAGACAGGAGTGTGACGCCGAGACCGGCACCGCAGGAGCGGTAGGCGGTGGCGAGCTGATCCAACTGCAGGCGGATATTTGGGGCAAAGCCATTTTGGGAACAGAGCTTCACGGCGCGCTCGTAGGCAATGGTCTCCGGGCGAAGCAGCAGGAAAGGGGCCTTTGCGAAGGAAGAGAGGGGGACGGAAGGCGCAGCCGGATCTAAATGAACACCGCGGCGGATCTCATCGGCGGTGAATGCCGCAGGAAGAAGGTCTTTTTTTATTCCCATAGAGGCAAAGAAATTTGGAGCATCTGGGACAGCGAGGAGAAAGTGGTCTTCAAAGAGGATAACAGAGTTGAAGGTGTCACACTGCTGGTCCACCGGATCCACAAGGATGTCGAGCGCTTCATTCGCGAGCCGCTTTTGTAATTCGAGAGATGGCGCTTCCTGAACGTCCAGAGAGATTCCGGGATAGCGGCGGCTGTACTCGGCAACGACCGGGAGAACGATGCTGGAGAGGAAAAAGCTGGAGGCGCCGATCCTCAGAGCCCCTGTTTTGAGGTTCGAGAGGTCGTTGCAGTAGACCTTCAGATCCTCTTCAATGCGGTGGAGCTTTTCCACGGCATCGATGTAGGTGCGGCCGGCGTCAGTTAAAAGAAGACGGGAGGAAGAACGCTCAAATATGGGCTGGCCTAACTCCTGTTCTTCTTTTTTTACTGCGATGCTGATAGCGGGCTGGGTGATATAGAGATTCCTTGCCGCGGCGGAGAAGCTGCCGCAGCGGTAAATTTCGTAGATATAGTCTTTTGACTGGAACATTTTGTTCTCCTACATATAAATGATGTTGGGGTCAAAAGCTTTTGACCCCTCTGATACCGGATTGCTCTGCACTGCGTGCTCCCGCATCTCCGCTCTGCTTCGGTCGGTGCTAAACATGTGCCACTGGCACATAGCCCCCTCAAAAACATTCGTAATTCGCTCATTTTGCTTTGAAAAATGGCTGCTTACTCATGTTTTTGGCGGGTCTCAAGGTCAAAAATTCTCCTGCAAGCAAGCTTGCGTCGAACTTCTGACCTTTTGACCCTAGTATCATATAAATATAGTTAATGAAAAATATCAATATTATAAATTTGATTATATATGAGATCCATGGTATATTCAAGATGATCAAGGGAGGGAATAAAAATTACTGTACACGGGTAGGAATTTTCTGAACTGAAAATTCCGTACAATACAGTGGTGGTAGTGGATTTTGCCGATTCGGAATGCGAAGCATCGGCAAAATCAGTTACTGTTTGCGCAAGGTGTGAACAGTAAAAGGATTTATGTGCCAGGAAGATAGCTTTTGACAGATCAAAATAACAGCAAATACGAACAGCAGCACAGTGGAAACAGTTTCCCGGAGATGATGAAAGAACGCGGGCTGTGCAAAAAGGGAGAAGGAAATGAGTTACTTAAAAACATTGCTTATCATCTGCCCGATCTTCTTTATTTCGGGTATCATTGATTCTATAGGCGGAGGCGGAGGATTGATCGCGTTGCCGACATACTTAATGATCGGATTGCCGGTCCGCTCGGCTTACGGCTGCAACAAGCTGCAGGCAGGTCTTGGAAACCTGGTCTCGGCGATCAAGTATTTTAAAAACAACATGGTCGATCTGAGGATCGCACTGGTCTCAGCTATCACGGCGATGACGGGGGCATGGATCGGAACAAAGATCATCTTTCTCCTTCCGGAGGAGAGCATCCAGAAGGCCATCACGGTGGCACTTCCGGTGATCGCCCTCATTATGGTTCTCAGAAAGACAGACGCGAGAAACGTGATCATGAGAAGCGAGATATCAAAAAAAACAGTTGTTCA
This sequence comes from Clostridium sp. AF28-12, assembly GCF_003435225.1. Lineage (NCBI taxonomy): Bacteria > Bacillati > Bacillota > Clostridia > Eubacteriales > Clostridiaceae > Clostridium > Clostridium sp. AF28-12. The sequence continues at coordinate 15,762 of NZ_QWGJ01000008.1, forward strand.
GGCCCTGATCGTCGGCGTGATCATGGGATTTTACAACAGTCTTTTCGGACCGGGGATCGGTACCGTAGCGATCATCGCATTTACGATGATCATGCACTATGATGCGAGATGTGCGTCCGGTAACGGTAAGGTCCTCATTGTACTTACGAATGCCATTGCCCTTGTAAGCTATGTGAAAACGGGAAATGTCGCTTACGAGATCGCTTGTCCGGCAGCAATCTGTGCCATTGCAGGAAACCTCGTCGGCGTTAATCTGGCAATCAGGAAGGGCGAGAAGATCATCAAACCGGTGATGTTAGTCGTAGTAATCCTCACTGTGATCAAATTTGCCTGGCAGAATCATCTGTGGGGTTAAATGCATAAAATTCAATAAGGTTTACCTGTTTTTGTTTACCCATATAAAAGAGGCCGGTCGATCAAAGACTGGTCTCTTTTATTTGAAAATAGAAAAGACTGATGATCAATGGATATACAGATCATCAGTCTTTTTGGGGAAAATCAGGGGAATATTAAATAATTCCTGTAAAGTAGAGAACGAGAGTCATAGCACAGCAGGCAAGACCGCCGATGAGAGTAGAACCGCCGACAGAGCGGAGTCCCTGTTTGAAGTCCAGATTACTGAGAGAGCAGGTAAGCCAGAATCCGGAACTGTTTGCGTGGCTGAATGCAATGCCGCCAGAGCACATCGCAAGGTAAGCTGCTAAGGTGGAAACGCCGAGAGTCTCAAGCATCGGCTGGCATAAAGCGGCAGAAGTAGTAACAGCTAATGTATTGGAACCGGTAACGATACGGATCAGGATACCGATGAGCATCGGGACGAAAATTCCAGGAATATGGGCACTTACTACGAGGTTTGCGAGAGTTTCTGCAACGCCGGCACTCTTGATAAATGCAGCCAGGGAACCGCCAAGGGCAGTAATAAATACAGGACCTGCACAGTCAATAACTGCTTTGCTGATCCAGTCATTGCGGACATCTTCACGTTTCCACCATTCTTTCACCTGAAGGAATACTGCGAGGAAGCAGCCGATGATCAGGGCAGAGAGAGGTGCACCGATAAAGTTCATAACACTTGCAAATATGGTGCCGGGAAGAAGAACGCCTGTAACAGTCTGACCTACGATTAAGAGGACCGGAACAACGATCGGAAGGATCGCCCTTATAAGACTCATAGTGATCTTGTCTTTAGTATCTTCCTGATTTAAAAAGTTGGCATTTAGCTCTACATGTTCATTCTTTAAAGTTGATGCATAAAGTACGGTTGCGATCAATCCGGGGATAGATACAAGGATGCCCCACGGGATCGCCTCACCGAGAGAAAGACCGAGAGTAGCAGCACCGGCAACTGGGCCAGGAGTCGGCGGAACCAGGGAACTCGTTACGATACTGACCTGAATAACAGCTGCAAATGCCATCATGGAGATTCCGGTCTGCTGCGCCAGGTTTGTACAGAGCGGGATGGTAAGTAAGCTTACGGTATCCGGGAATACAGGGATACCAAGGATGCAGGCACTGGTGCCAATGGCCCAGAGTACACGTTTTTTTCCACAAAAATCTACCAGTGAGGTTGTGAGTTTGACAATTGCGCCGGTTTCACTTAAAATAAGACCGAGCAATGAGCCGAGGAAGATGACCAGAGCAACACTGGTACAGGTACTTCCAAAGCCGGAATTCAGTGTGGACGGAATCTTTTCAAGAGGTGTTCCGACGAGAATACCGAGAGTGATGGTGGCAATTAAAAGTGCGAGTATTGCATGGAATTTTAATTTACCGACCATGAGGATCAATAATGCGACTACAATACATAAGACAATAACAACATAAGTACTAGACATAAAAATCTCCTTTTCCGTATGTAAATCTCCAATACACATATGAGAAGCATAAGCACAATCATATTATAAATAAAAGAATGGGAAAAAACCAACATTGTATGGGAATAAGCTTATTCCAAAATAGACTGTGCAAATTATATAAAAAATAACTAAATACAAAAGAAACGGCACAAAAGTTGCACAGAAAAGAGGAACATGACATGGAATATTTAGAAGTAAGAGATGCAATCTGTGTGCTAGCAGTTGCAGAGGAACAGAGCTTTTCACGAGCAGCGGAGCGGTGCTATATCTCGCAGTCGGCGCTCAGCAAAATCATAAGAAAGACAGAACGTAATCTCGGGGTAGAACTCTTTTCGAGAGGCTGTGTTCCGGTGCGCCTGACGGCAGAGGGAGAACGTTTTCTGGGACTGTTCCGAAAAATGTATGATACACATCTGGAGATGGAGCAGCTAAGTGATGAGATCCGGCGAAGAAAGAAGAGTGACTTAAGCATTGGAGCTGCTTCTTATTTTTGTACATACGTCCTTCCGGGAATTATTGGAGACTATAATCTGGAAAACCCGGAAGTGAATATCAAGGTGATTGAGAGCAATGATAAGGAAAAAGTGGAATTTTTACACTCCGGCATCTGTGATATTGGAATATCCGTCAATACGGAGATGCCGTCAGATCTTGACTATTTCGTCTTATGTCGTGAGAATATTCTGTTAGCAGTTCCAAAGGAGCTGAAGGTCAACCATGGACTTGAGAAAGCAGCGCTGTCATACAGCGATATCTGCAGCGGAAAGTATCTGGATCCGGATACACCGGCGGTTTCGTTAAAAAAGTTTGAAAAGGAGAATTTTCTGTTCCTGCGTCAGGGAAATGATCTTTGGACGAGAGGACTTGCAATCTGCCATGACGCGGGGTTTGAGCCTAAGATTCTGATGGAGCTGGATCAGCTTCAGACCGCGTATTATCTGGCGGATGCCGGAAAAGGCGTTGCATTTATCCGGGCAGGAATTCCTTATTATGTGGGAGATTCCGGAAACCTGAACTTTTACCGGATCGATCATCCCAAAATGAGCAGAGAAGTCCGTGTTTACTATAATAAAGAAGAGAAATTCCCTAAAGTGCAGAAAGATTTTATGGAGTATCTGAAAAAATACCCGGTGTTCGCATGAGCGCACCGGGTATTTCCTTTTTGGAATAGAGTCATGACAGATGCGCACTTGGATTTTGAGTGAAATATAGTTATGATGTTTTCAGAAGCAAAGCACAGGCACAATCTCATATTTGACACACGAAGACTGGAAAGGAGACATTATTATGAAAAAAATTGCATTTTTAGGCGGTGGAAAAATCGGAAGAACGATGATTGCTCATGTGACGGAGGGAAAGAAAGCGGAGGTCGCTTTTGTGTACGATCCGTTTGTAAAGGATACCGACATCTGCGGAGTGAAGGTCGTCTCTGATATTACAGAAGATATGTTTGAGGGACTCGATCTGGTCATTGAGTGCGCGACAGCGGAAGTTGTTGCAGCTAATATCGTGACTGCATTAAAACATTGTGATTTCATGCCGTTCTCCATGACAGCATTTCGCGATGACGAATTAAGAGAAAAAGCAAGGGAGACAAGCCTAACACACGGCACAAGAGTATATCTCCCGCACGGAGCAATTCTTGGTCTGGACGGAATCTTTGACGGACGTTCTGAACTTACAGAGGTTTCAGTTGTCACAACAAAGAATCCGAAAGCTCTCGGAAGAACAGATACCGAGTATACAGTTCTCTACGAGGGATCGACAAGAGAGGCTACGAAGCTTTATCCGAGAAATGTCAATGTCCATGCGGCTCTTGCGCTGGCAGGAATCGGATTTGACAAGACTCATTCAAAAATCGTTGCTGATCCGTCAGTGAACACAAATACTCATGAAATCCACATCGTTGGAAAAGGAATTGATTTCACAATTCGAGTATCCAGCTTCTCTGAAGGTGGAGTGTCCGGCAAATACGTACCGCTTTCCGCATGCGGAAGTCTGGATCGTGTTCTTGGTGGAGCAGGATTCCAGTTTGTATAGAGTCTGAAACATATGGGTTACGAATGAGCACTTATTCAAGAAAGGATATAACAAAACTATGAAAAACAGAATTGCATCAAGAATGGATAAACTTCTTCCTTCAGGAATCAGAAAAGTGAATGAAAAAGCGCTTGCAATGGAAAGAGAAGGAAAAAACGTCATTCATTTTGAGATTGGACGTCCGGATTTTGATACACCGGATTACATAAAAAAAGCAGCTGAGGACAGTTTAAAGCGCGGTGAAGTTTTCTACACATCCAACTATGGCGATATGCAGCTTCGTGAGACGATTGCCTGGAAATTGACGACCCAGAATCAGATTCCGACAAAGGCAACGGAAGTACTTGTCACGGTAGGTCTTTCTGAGGCGATTTTTGATCTCTTATGCACAATCTTAGATGCGGGAGATGAGATTTTGGTTCCGGATCCAGTATGGATGAATTATGTGAATGTTCCGCGTCTTCTTGGTGCAGTTCCGGTAAGCTACAGGCTTCGTGAGGAGAACGACTACCAGATGGATCTCGACGAAGTGAGATCCAAGATCACAGATAAGACAAAAGCGCTTGTTATCGTAACTCCGAATAACCCGACAGGAAGTGTCCTTTCTGAGGAAGTTCTCACAGAACTTGCAAAGCTTGCCGTCGAGAAAGATATTCTGATCATTGCTGACGAAGTTTACGAGCGTCTGCTCTATGATGGAACAAAGCATGTGAGCATTGCCTCCCTTCCGGGAATGAAAGAACGTACTTTCACATTAAATGGAATGTCAAAGGCATATTCCATGACCGGCTGGCGTCTCGGTTACGTATCTGCGCCGGAAGAGTATATCCTTGCGATGAATAAGATCCATCAGCACAACGTTACCTGTGCTCCGTCCTTTGTACAGAAGGCCTCCATCGCTGCGCTCCGCGATGAGACGGACGAAGTAGAGAAGATGGTAGTGGAATATCAAAGGAGAAGAGATTATGCGGTAAAGGCGATCAACGAGATTCCGGGACTCTCCTGCCGCTGCCCAAAGGGTGCATTCTATATTTTCATTAATATCAAAGACCTTGGTATTTCAAGCGCGAAGTTTGCGGATTATCTTCTTGAAGAGGCGTATATTGCACTCGTTCCGGGAGATGTATTCGGCACATCTGGTGAAGGCTATATCCGCATGTCCTTTGCAAACAGCTATGAAAACATCGTGGAAGGTGTAGATCGTATGGCAAAGGCTGTTGAGAAATTAAGAATAGAAAAGTAATCGGGGAGGATATTATGGCAAAAGTTTTAATCACAGAAAAGATCAATCCGATCGGAATTGAAGTTATTAAAAACGCAGGCCACGAGGTGATCCAGATGGAGACACTCGAAGAGTCTGAGTTAAAGGAAAAGATCAAGGATGTTGACGCGGCACTTGTCAGAATTCTGCCGATCACGAGAGAGATCCTGGGAGGTGCAAAGAATTTAAAGATCCTCAGCAAACATGGTGTCGGTGTGGACAATTTTGACATCGAGGCAGCCAAAGAACTTGGAATTGCCTTGACGACAACTCCGGATGCCAATGGAAGATCTGTTGCAGAGCATACATTCGCGCTGATGATGAGCCTTGCGAAGAATATAGTTCCAGTATCAGAAGAGTACAAGAGAATCGGATTTGCGGCGAAGAACTATAAAGAGGGCGTGGAAGTTACCGGAAAGACGCTCGGAATTATTGGATGTGGAAAGATCGGAAGAAGAATGGCAAAGATGGCCCACAATGGTTTTGATATGCGTGTCCTTGTTTATGATCCATATATCACAGAAGTTCCGGAAGGATGCGAACTTGTATCAGAGAAAGAACGTGTTCTCTCTGAGTCTGATTTTATCAGCCTTCACTGCTATCTTTCCGATGAAACTTTCCACTTCATTGGAAAGAAAGAATTTGCTCTCATGAAGCCGACCGCATATCTGATCAACTGTGCCCGTGGGCCGGTTGTGGATGAACCGGCGCTGATCGACGCACTTCTCAACGAGAAACTTGCGGGAGCAGGACTTGATGTGACAGAGGCAGAGCCGCTTGATCCGGAAAGCCCGTTATTTAAGCTTCCGAATGTTATTGTAACGCCCCATTACGCGCCGACTACGAGAGAAGCGGCGACTGCGGTATCCAGAATTGCGGGAGAAAACATTGTGAATTTCCTCCGCGATGGTTCTTGTGTCGGTCGGATCGTATAATTCCTTTCTAAAATATTCATTGAAAAGAGATCTCCATGGCAGATTGCACCAATTTGCCAAGAGATCTCTTTTTGCTGCCATGCATCCGTAAGAAGCTGCCAGCGGCAGGTCCTGCAGGTGCGGCAGACGTTTCCCGAACCTTTGGATGAAACCATTCGGGGTTGTTTTTCGAGTGGGAATGAGATAAGATAGTGTTAAAAGAATTCAGGAAAGAAGTGGAAGAACTATGTATGATGAGTTAACAAAAAATGATATAAAGAAGATGGAAGAGGAGATCGAATACCGGAAACTTGTGGTCCGGAAAGAGGCGATCGAGGCGGTAAAAGAGGCGAGAGCCCAGGGCGACTTAAGTGAAAATTTTGAATATTATGCAGCGAAGAAGGACAAGAACAAGAATGAGAGCCGGATCCGGTATCTGGAGAGAATGATCCGGACGGCGAAGGTGGTCTCTGATGAGTCAAAAGACGATGAGGTCGGTCTCTACAACACGGTGGACGTGTATTTTGAGGATGACGATGAGACGGAGACCTATAAGATCGTTACGACGATCCGCGGAAATTCCTTAAAGGGACTGATCAGTTCTGAGTCCCCGCTCGGAAGGGCACTTCTGGGGCATAAGGTCGGTGACCGGGTACATGTGCAGGTGAATGACAGAGCGGGATATGATGTGATCATCAAGCGTCTGGAGAAGACCGTGGATGACGGAAGCGATGCGATCCGGAGTTTTTAAAGAAGACAGAGAGAGGTTGAGCATGAAGGATTTTAAAGTGGCGGGGTTTCCGCTGCCATTGTATGTCCTCATTCTGGCACTGACGGCGGCATGTATGTTTACGGGATGCGTCCCGAAGAGTCTGGTCCCGGCGTTTTTAGTGTTGATGGTATTCGGTGAGGGCTTAAATGCGATTGGAAATAACGTACCGGTGGTGAAGACGTATCTCGGAGGATCTGTGATCTGTATTCTCGGTTCTGCGATCCTCACGGCAGGCGGACTGATTCCCGAGCAGACGATTGAGACGCTCGATTATTTTGTCAATGACAGTGGCTTCCTGATCTTTTATATCGCGGCGCTGATCTGCGGCAGTCTCTTTAATATCGACCGGAATCTTCTGCTCAGGGCTACCGTGAAGCTTCTGCCGGTGGCGGTGATCTCTCTTTCTATGGGAATTCTGCTTTCGGGAATTATGGGGATCATCCTTGGGGAAGGTTTCTGGGGCGGGATCCTCTATATCGGAGTGCCTATGACCAGCGGCGGAATGACAGCGGGTACAGTTCCTCTTTCTGCCATGTACTCCCAGGCGCTCGGCGTGGAAGCGGCGGATGTGCTGACAAAGATGGCACCGGCCACAGTGCTTGGAAACTGTGTAGCGATCATTTTTGGCGGTCTTATGAACAACTTCGGGAAAAAACACCCGGAGACGACCGGAAACGGTGTATTGGTGAATGATGGAAAAACGGTGAAAAAAACACCGCCATTGAAGCCGACATTTGCGTCTTTATGCACCGGGATGATCATTGCGTTTGCCTTTTATCAGCTTGGCGCGATCTTACACAGGTTTGTTCCTGTGATTCCGACGTATGCGTGGATGATCATTGCAGTCGTGCTTGTAAAGGGAACCGGCATCATGTCCGAAGAGCTGGAGGATGCGGCAAGAGAGTGGGGGCAGTTTGCTATTAAGAGCTGGACGGCGGCGGCACTTGCGGGGATCGGTTTTACGCTGATCGATCTGAATACAATTTTAAAAACTCTGACACCGTTATATCTGATCACGGTGGTACTCATCGTGGGGATCATTACGTTTACGGCGTCAGTTCTTGGAAAGCTGGTTGGCTTTTTCCCACTGGAATCCGCCATCGCAGCGGGGATGTGTACAACAAATATGGGCGGTTCCGGCAATGTGGCTGTTTTGAGCAGTGCGCATAGAATGGAGCTTCTGCCATTTGCGCAGATCGTTACAAGATCCTGCGGAGCGCTGATGCTGACGATTGGAGGAATATTAGTGCAGATGGTGGGGTAGGACCTGGATTCTGTATTGTGAGCAGCAGGCTTTTGCACCTGCTGCGCTTGTTTTAGTAGAGTATGGGATTTTTGCCCGTAACTGTGAGGCACTGAACAGTTACATCATGCATTAAAAACGGGGGAGTGGCAAAGATGGAAATATATCAGCTTCGATATTTTGCATATGCGGCGAAATATGAAAATATCACGATGGCGGCGCAGGAATTGAATGTATCCCAGCCTTCCATCAGTAAAGCGATCCAATCACTGGAGCGCGAATTAAAAACAGAACTGCTCCGGAAAAACGGAAGATCCTGTGTGCTTACCCATGATGGGTATTTATTGCAGGAAAGGGTGGTTCCTTTGCTTGAGGAAATAGAACGGCTTCCGTTAGAATTCCGTAATAGACAGAAGAAGAAAATGATCCGTTTGAATGTTCTGACCGCAGGACAGCTTGTGCCGGAATTAATTCGCGAATTTCGGGAGGAAAATCCGGATGTATTTTTTCGAGTATTAGATCGCAGAGAGGCAACCCAATGGGATGTCTGTATTCGAAGTACACTGCCGCAGTATGTGTTCAGTAATGCGGTAAAGTTGATGGAAGAGCCATTGTGTCTTGCATTTCATAAAGATTCGTGGCTGAAAAATCTGGAAAAAGTCAAGTTATCGGATATCAGGAATGAAAAATTTGTTATGCTGAGAGGCGGAGGAAGTATCCGGACGATTTCAGATGCAATATTCGAAAAAGAAGGGATCATTCCGGATATTGCATTTGAATGTGATACCGTTGATATTTTGCGACGTATGGTACAGGAGGGGTTAGGGATTACTATCTGGCCAAGGTATTCCTGGAGAGATCACCTGAGAAGCGAGAGAGATTTTGAAAATGTCTGTTATCGGCCGATCGATAACAACGAATTCAAACGATCCCTGTATCTGATCCTGCAGAAAGATCTGAAAATGACAGAAGAATTGGAGAAATTCTGCAAATACACGGAAAAATATTTTGATAGTATCAAAGAAGAATAAATAAAACTGTGACAAATTCATTCGAAATGAGAATGTAAGTCATTCGTGAATAATATTTGAACAATATATATAATTATTATATAATTGACCTATAAAAGAAAGCGCACCTTTTTAAGAATCAGCCATATGCATCTATGGTGAAGGTCTGAGAGACCTTCTTAAAAAGGAGCGCTTTTGTCGTGTTTATATCATTTTTGTTACCAGTAGTTATTGATCACAAATGGAGGATGAAGCATGTATCAGGTATCAGAGCGGGTAAAAAAACAGTTTGAATATACAATGAGTATTCCGTGTGTAAAGGAAGCTATGAAATTTATACAGGAAGATGAGAGGAATACGATTGAAGAGCAGAAAGAACTGGTTCTCATAGAGGCTCCGACGGGGGAGGAAGAAAAACGCGCAGCGGTCATGATGGAAAAATTTAAAGCTCTTGGTCTTGAAAATGTTCACATTGACCGCGGTGGAAATGTTGTTGGCCTTCGAAGAGGAAGCGGCAAAGGACCGAAGGTATTGATCGAGGGTCATCTGGATACAGTCTTTCCATTTGGAACGGTACATGGTGTAGAGGAGAGAGACGGATTCCTCTACGCACCGGGAATCGGTGATGATACAAGAGCACTGGCAATGCTGTTGGGACTTTTAAGAGCATTGAATCAGAACGAGATCAAGACATTCGGAGACATTGTATTTGTGGCAACTACCCGCGAGGAAGGTATGGGTGGCCTTGGCGGAATGAAAGATTTCCTGAATGATAATGACGACATTGATATTTCACTCACAATTGATAACAATGACATGAGCGCACTGATCTTCGAGGCGACAAGCGGAGAAACCTACGAGGTCAACTTTTATGGTATCGGCGGTCATGCGTTTGGATCGTTTGGCGAGATGGCACAGCCGATCCATGCAGCAGCCAGAGCAGTTGCGAAGATCGCAGATTTTACAGTTCCATCAGATCCGAAGACAAGCTTCTGTGTCTCAAATTTCCACGGTGGAACTGCGGCTGGAGTGCATGCGATCGCATCGCAGGCAACCATCAAATTTAATTTCAGATCAAATTCACCGGAGGAGCTTGCAAAGCTTCGCACAAAAATCTTTGATGCGATCGAAGAAGCATGCCGGGAAGAAACAGAAAAATGGGGAAAAGATGAGATCACCTGGGATAAAAACCTGATCAGTCAGGTTCCGGGCGGAACTCAGGATTCCCATACACCACTGGTAGAATCCGCGTGGCTTGGTTTGAAGTCTCTGGATATTGAACCGGTATTCCATAAAGGCGGCTGCACAAATGCGAACGTAGCGGTTTCGAAAGGAATTCCATCGATCTGTCTTGGACGCGCGTTTGCACCGGATGAAAATAGAAAAAATATAATGAATCATAGTGTTCATGAAAAGTTTCCGATCACCGACTCATATAAGGCAGTTCAGCAGGCATTTATGGTATTGATGATGGCAGCAGGAATCGACGGGGAGACTAATTCTGTTGTGGAGGGAAAATAGATTATGAAGAAAATGACACTGATCGCTACAGGAGATGCGTTTATCACAAGAAGATTTCCGGAAGGCGGTTATGAAGGATTTGAGCAGGTCAGAGACGTGATCAGTCAGTATGATGTGAAATTTTCGAATCTGGAGATGACATTCCACAATGAGGAAGGATATCCGGCAGCATTTTCCGGAGGAACCTGGGCAATGGCAGATCCAAGAACCCTTGATGATATGAGATCGTTTGGTTTTAATCTGTTTAATACGGCAAATAATCATTCCTGCGACTACAGTCATGGAGGCGTTCTTGCGACCATCCGGAATCTTGAAGAGAGGGACATGATCTTTGCCGGAACAGGAAAAAATCTTTCCGAGGCATCAAAACCATGCTATCTGGAGACGAAAAACGGACGTGTCGCAATGATTGCGGTCTCTTCAAGCTTCCATGAGTCAGGAATGGCTGGTGGACAGAGCGCGGAATTGATCGGAAGACCGGGATTAAATCCTCTTCGTTATGAAACGATTTACCATGTCACGGAAGAGAATTATAAGAAAGCAGAAGAACTGGCGGCGCTTACAAAGATCAACGCAACGATGGAGCGGTCTGTAAAAAACGGATATCAGAATCCGTCGGCTTCCGGAACACTGCCCTTTGGAACATACAAATTTGTTCTGGATGAAAAAAACTGGATCGAGAGCGTTCCGTTTCCGGCTGATATGGAACGTGTCGAGAAGGAGATCATTGAGGCAAAAAAACAGGCAGATATCGTTCTTGTAAGCTTTCATGGTCATGAGACAGATGGGGAAGACACAACGGTTCCATCCATGTTCCTTGAGACATTTTCAAGAAGATGTGTGGATGCAGGAGCTGATGCGGTAATCGGACACGGACCGCATGAACTTCGTGGAATTGAGATCTATCACGGAGCGCCTATCTTCTACAGTCTGGGAAATTTCCTCTTTGAGACAGAAACTGTGGAAAAGCAGCCTTACGATGCATACATAAATAAAAAAATGCCGCTGGATACCAAGGTTGGTGCTTATATGGATGCCCGTAGTAAAAATGGCACGGCCGGATACGGAGTGCTTCCGGAGATCTGGTTATCCGTGATGGCGGGCTGGACCATGGAAGATGGACATTTAACAGAAATCAAACTGTATCCGATTTCTCTTGGAATGACGGAAAAAAGACCCCAAAAAGGAGTTCCGGTGTTGACCGGTGATGAGAAGGTACTGGCATACCTGGCAGAGCTTTCAAAACCTTACGGAACTGAGATGGAAATTAAAGACGGTGTAGGAACGATCAGACTTTAAAGAAGATAGAAGGTGAGCGGATATGGAAGAGAGAAAGCGTAAAATTCTGAGCGAAATTGATCGGGACAGGGAAGAACTTGAATAAATCGATCAGAATCGATATAATGAATATGAAGACAGCGCGCCTGTGTGAGAATCAGATCATCAGGCGCGCGCAGCGTAAAGGAGAGGAGTACCCATGAACAAAATCACAAATGCGTCAAGATTTCTTTTTGAGGAACTTGTATCCAGAATACAGGAACGTTCCAACGCAGTGGGAATCGCGGTTGCGATCGTTGACCGAAATGGAAAGACTCAGTATGAAAAGTTTTTTGGATACCGGGATCAGGAGAGAAAACTGCCGATCGATGAGGATACGATCTTCGGATTAGCGTCCGTCACGAAATCCTTTGTGGCTTTATCGATCATGCAGCTGGTCGAAGCCGGAAAAGTAGATCTGGATGATCCGGTGAGCAAATATATTCCGGAATTTACAAACCGTAATCAGAAACCGATAAAGGTATGGCACTTTTTATGTCACACAGCGGGCTTTTATCCGATGCACCGCACGATCATCAATGAGATCGCGCAGAAGGCAGGACTGGATGAAAATGAGACAGGGGATTTTGCGTTCTGTGAGAAGATCGCATTGGAAGGAACAAAGGCAGTCGCTGAGCTGCTGGATGCCCAGACAAAGGAAAACGGCGGTCTGATCGGAGATCCGGGAAACTACATGAGCTATTGCAATGATGGCTTTGGACTTTTGTCAGAGATCGTGCGTCGTGTCGGCGGGGAGAACAGCTTTGCGGAATATGTGAAAAAACATATTCTTGAGCCTCTTCATATGGAGCGGAGCAGCGGAGAGTATGTAAGACCGGCAGCGGATACGAATGCGGCAGTTCTCTACAAAATGCAAAAAGGTGTCATGACCTCCGGCAGAGATTACCATGACAATGCATTTTCCCTCGGAGGAGCCGGTTCCCTGAAATCTACACTTGCCGACATGAAAAAATACATCTGCATGTATCTGAATTACGGAAAGGGGATCGATGGAACAAGGATCCTCTCCCAGGAGGGTGTCCGGACGATGTGCCGCCCAAGAATCGATTATCGCCCGGATAGCCATTATTGCTTTGGCCTTGCGCAGAAGAAGCTGGATGACCTGACGGTTATGGAGCATGGCGGAAGCCTGCCGGGAGTTTCGTCGAATTTATCCTGGTCGTATGATGCCGGAGTGGGTGTTATAGTACTGTGCAACACGTCGGGCGTGCCGGTTAGCACGATCGCGGATGCAGCAATGCGGATGTATCATGGAAGAAATCCGATCGAGGACCGATTTGTTTATCAGGAGACGGAGTGGAATGCGGAAAAGAGAAAGGCAATGTGCGGCACCTTCCGGTCTGATGAAGATAACAATATCACGATCTTTGAGAAAGATGGAAATCTGGCAGTCAAAGAGGGAGAGACGCTTCTTCGATTTGTGCCGGTGCAGGAATTTTTAGGGATTGTGCGCAACCCGGATAAGGATGGCTACGTGAGATTCTTCGAAAATGAGAATGGTGAGATCTTTGCAATCGGATACGGTGGAAGAATGCTGCCGAGAGTGAAAGACTGATTGGAGCAAAGTTTGAGCATGAAAAAATGCCGGATGATCGGTTTTCCCGATCATCCGGCATTTCATGATTCTGGTAAGAATATGTCAGCTTCGCTGACCAGAATCATGCGTAAAGTCTCACGGACGTTTCGACTTGAATTTAACCGCCATACGGAATCCATGCAGTGCGTTTTATATGACGATCAATTAGTGGATAAAGCCTTCAGCCCACTTTTTAAAGTTTGCGAAGTCCTCTTCGTTCGGATGGGAGAGACCTTCCTGGTACGTATCGCGAAGAAGCTTTCCCTTTGCGTCCTCCGGGTCCTTTTCGAGCATTGCGGCAAATTTATCTGCGACTGCCGGCTGCATTTTCCCCTGGCAGACGAAGCCTGTAAGAACGGTGTTGTTTACGGGAATATTTGCCTCTGCCTGTTTTAAGATCGAGTGGATGTAATCAGGAGCTGCATATCCGGCTGTGCCGAAAAGAGCGATCTTTGTATTCTGAAGGTTCTTTAAGAAAACACGCGTCCTGTCATCGCAGCTTCCTTTATCGGTCCAGAAGCCGGCGAAGATAAGGTCCGCTCCAAGATCCGGGGAGTAATGGGACGTATCACCGAAATAAACACAGTGCTCATGCGGAAGGATATCATGGAGACGATCTGCAAGTGCTGCGGTATTTCCGGTCTTACTGGAATAAACGATTGCATATTTCATGGGCATTTCCTCCACTTACTGTAATGATGCGGCAATTGCGTCTGCAAGTGCGTCAAGCTCAGCCTCCTGATTGTCTTTCAGGGCAGATTTAATGGTCACATCTGACTCGAGCACATGGATATTTTTCATTGTACCGAGGATTTCCCCCATCTGCTTTGAGGTGGTTGCCGCCCAGGTTCCGTTCTGGATCAGGGCAGCGGTACGGTTTGTAAGACCGTGGGCTGCAAGCTGGTGGAGCAGTGTGTCCATATTGCAGAAGATACCGCCATTGTAGGTGATGGATGCAAAGACAATCGCGGAGGTACGGAACGCGTCTGCAATGATGTAGGACGGATGGGTCTTGGAAACGTCAAAGACGGAAATATGGCGGATGCCGCGGTCGGCAAGCTTTCCGGCAAGGATATCGGCAGCTTTTTCCGTATGACCGTAAACAGATCCGTAGGCGATCGTTACAGATTTCTCTTCCGGCGTATAGGAGCTCCATTTGAGGTATTTATCGATGAGCCATGGGAGATCTTCTCTCCAGATCACGCTGTGGAGCGGGCAGATCATCCGGATCTCGAGCCCGGCAGCCTTCTTTAAGAGACCCTGTACGGACATGCCGAATTTTCCAACGATATTTGTATAATAACGTCTCGCCTCAGAGAGCCAGGCAACCTTATCGTCGATCTCGTCAGCAAAGATATTTCCGTCGACAGCGCCGAAGGAACCGAAGGCATCAGCGGAGAACAGGATCTTTTCTGTCTTTTCATAGGTAACCATGACCTCCGGCCAGTGCACCATCGGGGCCATCACGAAGGTAAGCTCATGGGAGCCGAGAGAGATGGTATCTCCCTCTTTTACCAGAATCGCGCGGCTGTCCACATCAAAATCAAAGAACTGTTTCATCATTCCCACAGCCTTTGCGGTGCATACGATCTTTGCCTCCGGGTAAACGGCGATCACATCGGCGATGGACGCACAGTGGTCCGGCTCCATGTGGTTTACGATCAGATAGTCCAGAGTGCGGCCCTTTAAGGCAGCGGTCACATTTTCGAGAAAATCATGGGTGAAGGACGCGTCCACGGTATCGAAGAGTGCTGTCTTCTCGTCAAGAAGAACGTAAGAGTTATAGGACATTCCTGTAGGAACCGGATAAACATTTTCAAAGAGAGCGATGCGGCGGTCATTGATGCCGACCCAGAAAAGGGAATCTGTAAGCTTTCTTATGTTATTCATGTTAGAAACCTCCTGATATTAATATTGCTGTGGCGTTTTCCGAATCTGCCAGAACGAGAACGGTGAAATACCGGAAAGGTACTGGCTTCTGAAAGAGTCACAAAAGGTCAAAAAATAAAATCATCTGGACCTATATATTCCTATTGTCGGCAAATTTTAACAATATAAAAGTAAATCCAGACAAGACAGAAATATTGACGCAGATATACTATCATTTTAAATGGAAAGTCTTTGGAAAGCAAGTAAAACCATCCGGTAAAATCTTAAAAAATTATTAAATACCAGTTGACAAGTTGGGTATGAAGTCATATAATTCATTTGAAATTGATATTCGTTATCAATACAATTATTCCCATAAATGGTTTGGTGAGAGGTGATGGAAATGCTTACAGATGTAATTGTTTTGTTGCTGGTTGCCATGGCCGTGATCGGTGTGATAAAGAGCATCCGGAAACAGAAGAAGAGCGGTTCCTGCGGAGGTTGCTGCGGTTCCTGCTCCGGGTGCAGCGGATGCGGCAGTGTCCATTACGATACAGCTCCGAAAGCTCACAAGATCTGAGTGGATGGGCGTGTAAAGAGGAGGAAACATGATGCCAATGACATTTTTACGTGCCGGTGAGACCGGTATGATCCAGCGTGTCGGCGGAGCGGAGGACACAAAGAGATTCCTCGCGAATCTTGGCTTCGTGGACGGAGCGGCAGTGACAGTGATCTCTGAACTCAACGGAAACCTGATCGTAAACATCAAGGATTCCAGAGTCGCGATCAACAAGGAGATGGCAAAGCACGTTATGGTGCAGTAGCTGTGAAAAAAGACGGTAACTGTTCAGCAGTTTGCCTTATCCCGCAGGGAAGTGCAGACTGGGAAGAATGAGGCAGTTATGGATGATGAAAGTTCAAGTGGGAGATTTCCCACTTTGCTTTTTCCCCAACGGTTAGCATGCACTAATTAGCAGCGGTTAATCGAAAGCTTTTGGGAAAATTTTACAAAAGACAGGGGAATGGATCCGGACCGCAGGAGCGATCCACAGGGATAGAAAGGAGAAGACATGACATTACGTGAAGTTCCGGTACATACAACGGTTAAAGTTGTGAAGATCAACGGAGAGGGCGCATTCCGCCGCAGAATCATGGATATGGGCATTACCAAAAACAGCGAGATCTACGTTCGTAAAGTGGCACCGCTCGGTGATCCGGTCGAGATCACGGTCCGTGGATATGAACTGTCGTTGAGAAGAGACGATGCGGAAAGTGTCGAAGTCGTTACAGTCTGATGACGGATAAATGTTTTGCCTGATGTGTATGCAAAGCATTGGCAAAACCTGGTTGCTGTCCGCCCGGAATGTGGACAGCAGCAACACAAGTGCAGGAAAATAGGAGGATGAAAAATGGCTATCAAAATCGCATTAGCCGGAAACCCGAACTGTGGTAAGACGACCATGTTCAATGCCCTCACAGGCGCGAATCAGTACGTCGGAAACTGGCCGGGTGTAACTGTAGAGAAAAAAGAAGGTAAATTAAAATCTGCCAAGAGCGGTGAAGAGATCATCATCACAGACCTTCCGGGTGTTTACTCCCTTTCCCCGTACACACTGGAGGAAGTCGTAAGCCGTGATTACCTCGTTCACGAGAAACCGCAGGCGATCATCAATCTGGTAGACGCAACAAACATTGAGAGAAACTTATATTTGACGACTCAGATCCTCGAGATCGGCATTCCGGTCGTTATCGCGTTAAACATGGCTGATCTGCTTGCAAAGAGCGGGGATAAGATCGATGTGAAGAAGCTTTCCGAGATTTTCGGCTGTGAAGTTGTTGAGACTTCCGCATTAAAGGGCACAGGTCTTAAGGAGGTTGTCGAGAAGGCAATCGAGGCAGCGAAGAAGAATGAGTGGAAGAATCCGGCCGGAATCTTCTCCGGAAGCGTAGAAAACGCGATTGAGAAGGTTGAGGAGGCTGTCGGTGACGCTGTGGATGCAGACCAGAAGAGATGGTTCGCGATCAAGCTTCTTGAGAAGGACAGCAAGGTCATCGAGCAGTTACATCTTCCGGCATCCGCTATGGCAGCGGTCAACACGGAGGTGACCCGTCTTGAGAAAGAGCAGGACGACGATACAGAGAGTATCATCACAGACGAGCGTTATACATACATCGGAAGCGTGATCGACAAGGCCGTTAAGAAATCCGGCAAGAAGCTCTCCACATCCGATAAGATCGATAAGATCGTTACAAACCGTATTTTAGGTATCCCGATCTTCGCGGCAGTGATGTGGTTCGTTTACTACATCTGTGTAAGCACACTCGGAACCATGGGTACAGACTGGGCGAATGACACATTCGGCGGCGGCATTCAGGAATGGGCAGGCGCGGCACTCGCGGCAGCAGGCGCAAGCGACTTCATCCAGAGCCTTGTTGTGGATGGTATCCTCGGCGGACTCTTCGCTGTATTCGGATTCCTCCCGCAGATGGCACTCTTATTCTTAATGCTTTCCATCCTTGAGGACTGCGGATACATGGTACGTATCGCATTCGTCATGGACCGTGTGTTCCGTCACTTCGGACTTTCCGGTAAGAGCTTCATTCCGCTCCTGATCGCATCCGGCTGCGGTATCCCGGGTATCATGGCTTCCAAGACCATCGAAAATGATAACGACAGACGTCTTACCATTATGACAGCCACATTTATTCCGTGCGGCGCGAAGCTTCCTGTTATCGCTCTGTTAGGCGGCATCATGGTCGGCTGGACATCCGGAGATTATTCCGATGCAGGAAATACAGCATTCTTAATGTACGCGTTAGGTATCGTTTGCGTCCTTGTCGCAGCGATCATGTTAAAGAAGACAAAGCCGTTCTCCGGCGAGGCAGCTCCGTTCGTTATGGAGTTACCGGCATACCACATCCCGTCTGCCAAGACCGTTCTCATGCACACCTGGGAGCGTCTGTGGGGCTTCATTAAGAAAGCCGGAACAATCCTGTTCCTTGCCTGCGTGATCATGTGGATCCTCTCCACCTTCGGTTTCGAGAATGGCGCGTTCGGTATGGTAGAAGATACAGAAAACTGCTTCATGGCGATCCTCGGAAGCGCTCTTGCATGGATCTTCGCTCCTCTCGGATGGGGCAAATGGCAGTGCGTTGCAGCGGCGATCTCCGGATTCTCCGCAAAAGAGGGTATCGTTTCCACAATGGGTGTCCTTGCAAATGTCAGCGAGGATCTCTCTGAGGAGACAGATGTTGTTGCAGCTGCGATCAGAGACTGGTTCCCGACAATGGCGGCAGCCTTCTCCTTCCTTGTATTCAACCTGTTAAACTCCCCGTGTCTGGCGGCTATTTCCACAATGGCCCAGCAGATGCAGTCCAGAAAGTGGTTCTGGTTCGCGATCATTTTCCAGAACGTATTCGCTTACTGCGTAGCACTGATGTTCTATCAGTTCGGTCTTCTTATGGAAGGCGGTTCCTTCGGAATCGGCACAGCAGCAGCTGTTGTTGTTCTTCTCGGATTCCTCTATATGCTGTTCCGTCCGGATCCATATAAGAACCAGAAGAAGGCATCCCGCCGTTCTGTAGCAGCTTAATTTTGGCAGTATCACTTCATTATTCCATAGAAACTCTATAAAAGATCCAGGTCAGAGGCGGACGTTGCTTCGTGGCCTGGATCTTTTCAGTTGGAAACCGCATAGCTTATAGAAGGAAGATTGCGAGAGCCGCGCCGGGGTCCGGACGGCCTTCGCGGATCAAAGGAGACAAAAACGATGGAAAATATCGGAAATATTATTCTTGGGATCATGATCCCGTTTGCGGGGACGACACTTGGAGCTGCGTGCGTATATTTTATGAAGAAGGGAATCCGTCAGAATGTGGAAAAAGGTCTTCTGGGCTTTGCGTCCGGTGTCATGGTGGCGGCATCCGTGTGGTCACTTCTGATCCCGTCCATGAATCTTTCCGCGGATCTGGGACGTCTGGCGTTTCTGCCTGCGGTGACCGGATTCTTCTGCGGCATCCTGTTCCTGCTGTTCCTTGACGGGCATGTGCCTCATCTTCACATCGGGTGCGATGAACCGGAAGGTCCGTCCTGCACGTTAAAAAAAAATACGATGCTTGTCCTTGCGGTGACCCTTCATAATATTCCGGAAGGAATGGCGGTTGGTGTCATGTTCGCGGGCCTTCTTACGGCAAACAGCGGGATCACGTTAGCCGGTGCGTTTGCCCTGTCCGTCGGGATCGCGATCCAGAACTTCCCGGAGGGGGCGATCATTTCCCTGCCGCTCAAGGGTGAGGGGATGAGCAGCAACCGTGCATTTCTATATGGAACACTTTCAGGCGTTGTAGAGCCAGTGGCAGCAATTCTCACCGTTTTGATGTACAGGATCCTCGCTCCGGTCCTGCCGTATCTTCTCGCCTTCGCTGCAGGTGCCATGATGTATGTGGTCGTGGAGGAGCTGATCCCGGAGACCGCGGAGGGAGAGCACTCGAATATCGGAACCATCGGGTTTGCGGTCGGGTTTGCATTGATGATGATGCTTGATGTGGCACTTGGGTGATACAATATGGACGATTGAGCGTCATAGATAAATATGATAGGGAAGCGGTGATGCCCGCCTGCCCGCTGTCCGGTGGAAAAAAGACAGAAAAACAAAAAGGAAAGTGGATATCCAGAGTCCATGATGTGACTCTGGGATATCCACTTTTTATTTCCGACAATCAGATTTTTCAACACGGATCAGTCAAATTGTCAAAATTACATCTATTATCGGGAATGTTTGCTTAATTAGAATCTCTTCCAGGTACCCCGATAGAAAAGCAGCAGCAGCGGGAAGAGCTCCAGACGTCCGGCAAGCATATCAAAGGTCAGAACCAGCTTGGAGAAGTTGGAGAAGAGCCCGAAGTTCTGGGCCGGGCCTACAAGTTCCAATCCCGGTCCGATGTTGTTTAAGGTCGCCGCGACGGCGGTAAAGTTTGTCACAAGATCGAAGTTGTCGATGCCGATGAGCAGCACGGAAATAGCGAAGATCAGGATGTATGCCGCCATGAAGACATTTACGGAGCGGAGGACCACATGATCCACCGCGCGTCCCTCAAAATGGATCTTGCGGACCTGATTCGGATGGAGACTCTGGGAGAGCTCCTTTGTCAGGGACCGGAATAACAGCACGACACGGGACACCTTAATGCCGCCGCCGGTACTTCCCGCGCAGGCACCGATAAACATTAAGAGCACCAGGATCGTTTTCGGGATCGTTGGCCAGAGGTTAAAATCCACGGTGGCGAATCCGGTGGTCGTGATGATGGAAGCAACCTGAAACGCGACATGGTGGAACGCGAGGAACAGGCTGTCGAAGAAATCCCGGACAAAAAACGTGATGACGAGGATCGATGTGGCAATGATCCCGAGGTACCATCGCGCCTCCTCGCAGCGCAGTGCTTCCTTCGGCTTTTTCATATAGAAGAGGAAGTACACGTTAAAGTTGATGCCAAAGAGGATCATAAACACGGTAACTACGCCCTGAAGGTAGGTGGAATAGCTTCCGAAGCTGTCGTTCTTGATGCCGAAGCCTCCGGTTCCCGCGGTACCGAAAACGGTACACAGGGAATCAAACACCGGCATCCGTCCCACAAGCAGGAGAATAAACTCCAGAACCGTGAGGAAGAGATAGAGCCCATAGAGGATCTTTGCGGTGGACTGCACCTTCGGGACCAGCTTTGTGACAGAGGGGCCCGGGCTCTCTGCCTTCATGAGGTTCATATGATAGCCGCTTCCGGTAAGCGGAAGCAGGCAGAGAAGGAACACGAGAACTCCCATACCACCGATCCAGTGTGTAAAGCTCCTCCAGAACAGGATGCCGTGCTGAAGCGGTTCCACGGCGGGAAGAATACTGGCACCGGTCGTCGTAAATCCAGACACAGTCTCAAACAGGGCATCCACCGGATTTGTGATGGATCCGCTTAAGAGGAACGGGATGGAACCCATGATACTCATGACGATCCAGCTTAAGGCAACCGTCACGGAACCTTCCCTTGCGTAGAATACCTTGTTTTTCGGCTGCTTGCGGATAAGGATCACACCTGGGATCAGGCAGAGGACGATCGTGATGAAGAATGCCAGTGCGCAGCTTTCATGGTAAATCAGGGAGACTGCCAGGGATGGCACAAGAAGCGCCGCCTCCACGTCCAGAATCCAGCCGATAATATAAAAGATCATCGAATAATTCATGGAATCGCTCCTTTATGATTTTAAGATATCCCGGATATCACCGAGACCGCGGTTTGTGGTCACGAGAATCACGGTATCCCCGACCTTGATTATATTCTGACCACGGGGGGTGAGGATCTGACCGTTGCGGTTGATGCAGCAGATCAGAAGGTTGTCCTTTAAGTTTAAGTCCATAAGCGGCACATTCGTGACAGCGGAATCCTCTTTGATGGAGAATTCCAGTGCTTCGGCACGGCCATCCAGGATCTTATACAGCGTTTCCACGTTGCAGCCGATGGTGTTCTGGCGGGCACGGACGTACTGTAGGATATAATCTGCCGTCAGGTACTTCGGGTAGATGATGCTGTCGATACCGAAGCTGTCGATCACGTCATCGAAGGCGATCTTGTTGACCTTTGCGATGAGCTTTGCATTGGAGTGGAGCTTTCCGTAGAGGGCGAGGAAGATATTCTCCTCGTCAAGTCCGGTGAGGGCCACAAGGGAATCAGCGTAGGTCAGGCCTTCTTCCAGAAGAAGATCCCGATCACTTCCGTCCCCGTTTATGATATCAGCACCGGGAATCACCTCGCTTAAGTAATCGCAGCGCTCTTTCCGCTGCTCGATGATCCGGACGCGGAACCCGATCTTTAAGAGGTCCTGGGCCAGATAGTGGGCGATGGTGCCGCCGCCGATGATCAGGGAATTTTTTACGGATTTTGAGCGGAGACCGATCTTTTCAAAAAACTGAGCCGTATTTTCAAGAGATCCCACGATAGAGAGGATATCCGTATCCTGAAGGACAAAGCTTCCGTTCGGGATCACGACCTCGGATCCGCGCTCAACGGCACAGATCAGGACATCGCATTTTAACTGCCGCATGATATCCATGACAGTTTTTCCGCCGAACCCGATCTCCGGCTTTAAGCGGAAGCGGAGAAGCTCGACACGTCCCTTTGCGAAGGTGTCGATCTTGATGGCGGACGGGAATTTTAAGAGCTTTAAGATCTCTCTGGCCGCCGTCAGCTCCGGGTTGATGATCATGGAGAGTCCGAGCTTTTCCTGAATGAAGCGGATCTCCTTATTATAGAGCGGGTTTCTTACGCGGGCGATGGTGTCACAGTGTCCGGTCTTCTTCGCCATCAGGCAGCAGAGGAGGTTTAATTCGTCCTCGCCGGTGACAGCGATAAAGAGGTCCGCATTTTCCACTCCGGCTTCCTGCTGGATATTGAAGCTGGCGCCGTTTCCAACGATTCCCAGGGCGTCAAACTGGTTGGAAAGATGTTCCACTTTCTGCGGATTCATATCGACCATAACGAGATCGTGGCCCTCGGCGCTTAAGCGCTCTGCAAGGCTCACGCCGACCTTTCCGCAGCCGACAATGATGATCTTCATATGTTTTGTTTACCGGTCCTTTCAGT
Source organism: Clostridium sp. AF28-12 (assembly GCF_003435225.1). Classification (NCBI taxonomy): domain Bacteria; kingdom Bacillati; phylum Bacillota; class Clostridia; order Eubacteriales; family Clostridiaceae; genus Clostridium; species Clostridium sp. AF28-12. The sequence goes on from NZ_QWGJ01000008.1 coordinate 38,788, forward strand.
TAATTAGGCGTTACAGTACACGGGCACTCTATGCCCGCGCACTGTAACAGGATTTTGCCGATGCTTCGCATTCCGAATCGGCAAAATCCGCGGCCATAACGGTATCATACGGAATTTTCAGTTCAGAAAATTCCTACCCATGAAAAGTAACAATTAGGCTTCCCATCGTCCGGAAGCGCCGCACGGAAGTACGAGCCCGGAACCCGTAACGGGAAGTCCGATCTCCTCCGATCTCACGGTTCCGCCGAACTGCGGGACAACCGCTGTTCCGAGCATGTAAGTCAGCACGGCCGGAGCGAGACCGGTTGTGTAGGAGTTGATCAGGTAGAATAACGGCTTGTCGGAGAGGAGCTTTGCACACAGCTTTACGAGCGGGTAGATCGCGTCCTCGATCTTCCAGATCTCGCCCTTCGGGCCTCTTCCATAGGAAGGCGGATCCATGATGATCGCGTCGTAGTGGTTTCCACGGCGGATCTCACGTTCTACGAATTTTACGCAGTCATCCACGATCCAGCGGATCGGCGCGTCCTCAAGGCCGCTGGATTTCGCGTTTTCCTTTGCCCAGGCGACCATGCCCTTGGAGGCGTCAACATGGGTCACGGAAGCTCCGGCTTTCGCGGCTGCCAGTGTTGCTCCTCCGGTGTAGGCGAAGAGGTTTAAGACTTTGACCGGGCGTCCCGCGTTTTTGATCTTTTCGCCAAACCAGTCCCAGTTTGCCGCCTGTTCCGGGAAAAGACCGGTATGCTTAAAGCTGAAGGGCTTTAACTGGAAGGTCAGGCCTTTGTAGTTGATGCTCCACTGCTCCGGGAGACTGAAGAATTCCCACTCGCCGCCGCCTTTTGAGCTTCTGTGGTAGTGGCCGTTCATCTTTCTCCACTGTGGTGCCTTTTTATCGGTATCCCAGATGACCTGGGGATCCGGACGGACCAGAATATATTTTCCCCAACGTTCCAGCTTTTCACCGCCGGAACAGTCGATGACTTCATAGTCCTTCCATCCATCTGCTATCCACATAATTGTATTCCATCTCTTTCTTTAGACTTTTTTGCGTAAAAACGGATCAGGGGCATAAAATGCCTATGATATACCAGTATAATAGATTCGGGGGATACTGTCAAATAGGAGTGGGGATGGAATGCGGGATGTTGGCGGAAATATGGGGAACATGAACGGAAAATGTGTCTTTCTGTGGCGGGAATGCGGCAGAACTGTGGTGGGGACTTAAGAGAATTGACAGGTATTTTCTGTTGAATAATCAGGGAGTTACTGGTAAAATAAAATCAGATGTATTGCGAAATGAAAAATACGGCCGGAAGGCAGAAATCCCATCGGCGAAGCTGATCCGGAATGGATGTTGGCGATAGTTATGCGCCTTTTGGGGTACAGGAAGGAGACGGAGCGAGTGAAGAAAAAAGGGTTAAGAATACTGGCAGCAGCGGCGGTCCTGACTTTCGGATGTCTGACGATGAACGCCTACGCAGCGGAAGGCTGGGCGCTTTCCAATAATATATGGACGTATCTTGATAAAAACGGAAACCGCGTGACGAATGAGTGGAAAAAGGGCGCGGACAACCTCTGGAGATATTTGAACAGCAGCGGCGAGATGGCGGTCAACAGCTGGGCAGACAATGATTACTATGTGGATTCCAACGGAATCATGGTGTCAAATAAATGGATGCAGCTGGCTTCCCCGTACAGCAGGGATAATGGGACGACATACTGGTTCTATTTCAGTTCCAGCGGAAAAGTCACGAAGGACAGCTGGAAGAAGATCGACGGAAAGAGTTATCTCTTTGATTCCGACGGAATTATGCAGACCGGATGGTCCGAGGATGGGGATTACTATTTAAGCTCCAGCGGCGCTATGGTCACCGGCTGGAAGTATCTGGAGCCGAAGGATGAGGATAAGGATCTCTACGGACCGGAGAGCGACGACGGAAAATACTGGTTCTACTTCTCTGCGAGCGGAAAGAAGAACAGCCCGTCGACGAGCAGTAACGGCGGCGATTATAAGGTGATGAAGATCGATGGCAAATATTACTGCTTCGACGAGGACGGACGGATGCAGACCGGATGGGTGTATTTAGAAGGTGACCCGGAGAATGCAAGTAAGGACACGATCGAGAACTGGAGATATTTTGCGGAGAGTGGGATCCAGAACGCGACTCTCGGTGCGTCGATCACCGGATGGCTCTCCTTAAATCCGCCGGAACAGCTCCAGGACAATGTGGATGAGCCGGTTGTCTGGTACTATTTCGAGAAAGATGGAACACCGAAGACAGGTCCGGAGGACGGAAAAGCGTCCACAAGTGACTTTGTCAAGATCAACGGAAAGACATATCTCTTTGACCAGAAGGGAAATCCGGTGAAGGGATTAAAGAAGATACAGATCGGATCGACAGGAGAGTACACCTCCTATTACTTTGATGCATCCTCCAGAATTTCCGTAAAGGGAAAGATGACAGTGGAGGAAGGCGATGGAAATAAGACGACCTTCTACTTTAATGAGGGAACCTACGCGGGACGTGGTGTCAGCGGTGTGAAGAATGGCTATCTCTATTATATGGGTAAGCTTCAGGAAGCGGACAGCTCCAGCCGTTACGCATTGATCAGTATCCCGAACGGCAGCAGTGGATATCAGACTTACGTCGTAAACTCCTCCGGACGTATCTCAAAGAATACGACGGTGAAGGACCGCGACGGAAACAAGTTTAAGGTAAATTCCAGCGGAATTTTGACTCAGATCAACGATGAGACGGCGAGCACGAAGGAAGAATACGGTGAGCCGACAGAACCGGTATTTGAGAATGATTGATGTGGATTCAGGATAAAAGATAAAGGATTTTTTGAAGGATCAGGGGCAGAGATGTTCCTGGTCTTTTCCGTTAGCTGCCATGTATCCAGGAAACTTCCGGCAGCAGGATCTGCAGCAGAGAACTTTTACATATGATGGTTAAATAAAAAGAGGATTCCGACTGCAAATACAGGCAGTCAGAAATCCTCAGTTTTTTAGTGCTTTAAACTTCCTCGCCGTTGATCAGCACATGCTTGATCACGCCTGTCACATCAAACGGACAGCCGTCGACGATGACAACATCGGCGTCTTTTCCTTCTTCCAAAGAACCGACACGGTCAGCGATGCCAATGTGCTCGGCCGGATTGATGGTTACGGCGCGGAGTGCGTCATACTCGTCCATACCGGCTTTGATGGCGAGACCTGCGCAGAGCGGCAGGTAGTGGAGCGGGGTTACCGGCGCGTCTGTGATGATGGAGACATGACATCCGGCTTTCGCGAGAATGCCAGGTGTCTCCCAGGTCTTATTCTGGAGCTCAAATTTGGAGGCATGTCCGAAGGTCGGACCTACCGCGAGCGGGAGATTTTCCTTCGCGAGTTCATCCACGATCATATGGCCCTCTGTCACATGCTCCAGAGTCAGGCCGACACCGAATTCTTTCGCGATACGGATCGCAGTGAAGATATCGTTTGCCTGATGGGCATGGGCTTTTAACGGGATCTCATGGTTTAATACCGGGATCAGAGCTTCGGACTTCTGGTCGTAAGCCGGAAGCTTGGAAGCGTCATCACCGGCCGCCTCGATCTTTGCCTTGTAAACCTTCGCTTTATTTAAAGCCTCGCGGATCTTTGCGGCATTTGTCATACGGCTGGAGATTCCCTGTTTCTGGTAGCAGCGTTTCGGGTTTTCACCGAAAGCGCATTTCATAGCGATCGGGAATTTTACGATCATATTGTCAACACGGGTTCCAACCGGTTTGATAGCAGCGAAGGTTCCGCCAATGGAGTTGGAGCTGCCTGGACCGGTTGCGAAGCAGGTAACACCGGCTTTCGCGGCCATCTTCATACACGGGTCAAACGGGTTGATTCCGTCGATCGCCTGTACCTGTGGAGTTACCGGGTCATTCAGTTCGTTGTAGTCATGCCCCTCGTAGCCGATCCCGTAGCCGTCAAGACCGATATGGCAGTGGGCCTCAACAAATCCCGGATAAACATGGAGTCCGGTAGCGTCAATAACCTCAGCGCCGTCAGCAGAGAGACCTTTTCCGATCTTTACGATCTTTCCGCCGTCGATCAGGATGTCAGCGATAAAAGTTTCCTTTGATACCGCTGTGTGAAGTGTTCCGTTCTTGATACAAATCATTGGAATTCCTCCTCTTTTCAAATCATAACTCTATCATACATGAATTGCGAGAATATTTCAAGGATTCTTTCTGTACAGTAGTTAAAAATAAGTTACGATTCACGCTTTGCGCAAACAGTAATAAAAAAAAGGAACTATTTCATCTTAAAAGATGAAAAGTTCCTTATATTTGAGTTATGAAACTACATTCACCGGTGTTCCCTCAAGGAATCCCTTTACATTTCCGGCAAGGATGGAAACGAGGCGCTGTCTTGTCTCAAGTCCTTTCCAGCCCATATGCGGGGTGAGGATCACGTTGTCGAGGGTGTAGAGCGGGTTGTCGGCTTTCGGCGGCTCAGTTTCCTGGACGTCGAGGCCTGCGCCTGCGATCTGGTGCTTTTCAAGCGCTTCGATCAGAGCCGGTTCATCGATGAGAGCACCGCGGGAGGTGTTGATCAGGAAGGCGGTCGGCTTCATCAGCGCAAGAGTCTCTTTATTGATCATATGCTTTGTCTGCGGAGTTAACGGGCAGTGCAGGGAAACATAGTCACTGTTCTTTAAGACTGTCTCAAGATCCACATAGCGGATGCCGTCTTCGTCGGCTCTCGGTGTTCTTGTATACACGAGAATGTTCATATCAAGAGCTTTTGCAATCTTCATTACAGTCTTTCCGATATGTCCGGCACCGATGATTCCTAAAGTCTTTCCGTTTACCTCAACGTGCGGAACCTGGAGATTTTTCGTAAAGTTATCATGGTTTCCGTTTGCCAGCATTTTCATCTGGACCTGCATGGTGGAGCTTAAATTTAAGATCATCATGACCGCCGTGTGGGCTACGCGCTCGGAGCTGTATGCCGGGATATTGCAGACGGTGATCCCCTTCTCCCTTGCGGCATCAAGATCCAGATTGTTGTATCCGGTACCGGCCTCACAGATCAGCTTTACGGAAGCCGGAAATTTGCGGATCAGGTCACCGTTTACCGGCATCTCCTTTGTGACGATAATATCAGCTCCCTCAATGCGCTCTAAGAGCTGTTCTGGTGTGGTATCATCGTAGACGGTCACGTCGGAAGAGAGAACAGAAAAGTCGAGATTTCCGTCAAAGTTCATTTTTTTTGCGTTTAATACAACGGTCTTGTCGCTCATGGGTAAATCCTCCTGCGAAATTGATAATAAAAAATTGTACGTACCTTGGTGCTGTATTGTAACTGTTCAGCAGGTCTGCGCATTTACTGCGCTGACCGTAAAAAAACTTATATTATAATAGAAAGCAAAAATCCTATCGGCACCGCCGCTTTGGAATGGATTTTGCGCGTAACTGTGAGGTGCTGAACAGTTACGCTGTATTCATTATATAACGGTTTTTGAAATGTGACAATGAAGAGTTTGTGGTTATAGGTTATGATACATAGATGTATAAATAAAAAATGGAAAGAAATTTTCTATGCGTTTCCGTGATAGAGCAAGTTGAAGAGGTAAATGTTCAGACGAAAGGAAAGATCAACAAGGAATCGTTTGTCCTGCTCTAAATGAGTTTCCTTGAGAGATGCTTATTTTAACATAATAGTATGTTTGAACAAGTATTGGAAAAATAATAGCATATTATCGTATAATATGTACATCAAAAGACAATAAATGACATAAAAATAGTCATTTTAACGAAAACGCGTTTCGTAAGTGCTTATTAACAAAAAGACAATATGACAGATAGGAGAGTTGATTATGCAGAACGAACATGCAAAAGAATTAAGAAAAATTTTAAGTGAGACATCTTTTTTGACACTTCCGGGTGTATATGATTGCCTTTCTGCTAAGATTGCAGAGGAAGCAGGATTTCAGGCATTATTTCTTTCCGGTGGAGCACTTGCCTACAGTGTATTAGGACGCCCGGATTTTGGATTTTTGAGTCTGGCAGAATTTGGAACAGCGATCCAACATATTGTGTCTTCCGTTCATGCTCCGCTGATTGCAGATGCGGATAATGGATTTGGAAATGCAATTCAGGCTGCAAATACCGGAGCTATGTATGAGCAGCTTGGAGCGGCAGGACTTCAGATTGATGATAAAGTTCTTCCGGCCAATCATCCGGCTAAAAATGAGATCATCGATTGGGAGTTAATGGGACCCAAGATCAAAGCTGTGAGAACTGCAGTTTCTGATGACTTTGTGATCATCTACCGTACATGCGCAGAGTTGTATGATTTTGGTGTCGATGAAGCAATCAGAAGAATCAATCTTGCGAAGGAGTGCGGCGCCGATTATGCATATGTGGATGGAATCAAGTCCGTGGAGAATCTGGAAAAGATTTCCAGAGAAGCCAAAATTCCGCTTATGGTAAATCTGAATGAGAAAGGATTTGTCGGCGGACTTCCTACAGAGCAGGTCAAGGCATTAAATTACTGTATTGGTTTATTTCCAATCTCCGCCATGCTGGCAGCAGCGCAGGGAATGATTGATGTTCTTGGGGCATTGGCAGAACAGGGAACAACGCTTGCAGTGAGAGACAAAATGACAAATCCGCCAACGAAGATTCATCGCATGATGGGACAGTTTTCACTGGTAGAAAAGTATACACCATATTATAACGAATGAGGAGATATACAGGAGAAAAGCTGATTGCTCAGAAAGGAGTGTCTGAATGACATACCGAAACATCCAATACGCCCAAATGACAATCCAAAAAGATTGATGTAGTATTTGTGCATTATAGAGAAAAAATTTCCACTGTTTCACCGATGAAAAAGCGTTCGTTTCGTTTTACTGCATTTATCCACAGCATCCGATCCTCAAAAATCGAACCACACGATTTTTCGAAAAAATATACACTGGATTTGTGGATAGCAGTACAGAGCATCTGGAATTTCATGGAAATATCCCAGATGTTCTGTATTGTTATCCACCGTCATAATGACGAAAGGGAAACAGCCGCCAGGTGGCAGAAACTGTAAAAATCTGGTACAATGAACTCATGAAGAAAAGGAGTTCCTGCCATGGCGATCAAGTACACAGAAGAACAACTAAATAGCGTTGACAAGTCTATGCTGATCCAGATGTTTTTGAACCAGCAGGAGCAATTGGAAAAAGTCAGTGCCGATTCGTTCCTGATCATAAAGCAGATCCAGGCGATCTACCGGGAGGAAGGAAAACTCAAAGAACTTTCATCAAAAGAAAGACTTGTTCAGCGTCAGGTGGTTGTAAAACCACTGGTAGATGCTTTATTTGTGTACCTGAAACAACACGAAAATGAAGTCGGTACGGAAAAACTGAGGGAAGCTTTCATTTATGTATTAAATCAGGAAAAATACCTCCGGGTTTTCCTGACCGATGGGGATGTTCCAATGGACAATAATGCATCCGAGCGTGCGATCCGCGGATTCTGTGTCGGTAAGAAAAACTGGCAGATGATCGATACCATCAATGGTGCAAAATCATCCGATATCATTTACAGCATTGCAGAAACAGCAAAAGCGAATAATTTAAAGCCATATGAGTACTTTGAATATCTTCTGACAGAGATTCCGAAACATATGGATGATACAGACCGATCTTTCTTAGATGATCTGATCCCGTGGTCAAAAAATTTGCCGGAGAGTATTCGAAAACCAAAGAAGATCAATTAAGCCAAGCCGCAAAAGCGGCTTTTGACTGGTTCAGTACTTGCTATGGAGCGTTTAATTTTCGATATCATTTTGACATAAAGCAGGGCTGCCGTATTAGCAAATATTGCTAGGCGACAGCCCTCTTTTGGATGAAACTTATTTTCTATATATAATATGGAACAGGAGCAGCTTTGGGGGTGTTATTACCAAAACCAATTACACACCATAGCAAAAAAGTAAAAAATAGTAAGCAAATGATAACATATGTATACATTAGATATCGAAAGAATGATGTCCCTTTTCTTGTCATTAATAAAACACAACAAATGAAAAAGAAGAGACTTACAAGTCCAATAAAAACTGAATTAAAAAGGAGTGGTACTATTATGCTAATTAACCCTGTAATCATTTTGACTATACTCCTGTTTATTCAAAATAAATTACACCCTTATAAAGACTTCCCCCGTTAACCCACGTTGGAAAATCGTAGATTTCTTTTCCAGCCCAGTTAGAAGTTACCATTTTAGTCCCACTACCAGCGTCGTAAATACGTGTTACAGTAACCCAATGTTGTTCCAAATCAGGTATAGGCGAGTTCCATGTAAGCAACAGAACTGGCGATTCTTTATTTAAGCCCGTAGCAATATATTTTCTCACATTAACTTCTGACCATGCTGAAGAACTTCTAGTTGCCTTTAAATCCACCTTATGATTGGAAGCAAATTCCTCAGCTCTACTAATGAGCGAATCTACTGTAGGAATCCCCCAGACTGCTGGTGAAATAGTGTCATAGACCTCTTTTTGAAAAGCATTAAATTCTGATTTCGTAATACCAGATTTCGTATATAACCCTTTTGCATGTTATAAAAATTTCAAAGTAACTTCTACTTACTTTGTTACTAATAAGATAACACTCATTTTTATATTTTGACGACGGATGTAAGAAATACGAGTCTACAAGATATTTTCACTGAATCATCATCTTGCCACTTCCATTGTCATGCGAAAGGCTTTTCCAGAACGAGCCTTATTACATCATCTTCTATCTGAAAGAAAAACGGCATCCCCGGAGTCGCATTCTCATATGTTTCAATATACTTTTTGAACTCCTGCACATCTGTTGTGGTATATTCCTCCGGATACTCAGAATCGGAAAAGTCCCCGTTCCAATCAATAAAAGTATATACTGTCTGTGCATCCAGTTTCCATACAATAGTTTCCGTATCGGGATTGTATATATAATAGCCATCCGGCATATCATCTTCCGTAAGGTTCAACTCTCTTATCTTTTCCTCATTGTCATCTGTAATAAACTCTATCACATCAACCATTAAATTGTTTTCTGTCATCTCTTTCAGAAAAGCAGCAACATAGACCTTGCCATCCTCATCAGTAAATGTTGGATTGGAAACTTCGCCACTTTGCGGAACCTTTTTCCCTGTTGCAATTACTGAAATTGCAATGATGATTACAAGCAAGATAATTCCTGCCAATATGTAGATGCCTATTTTCTTATTTACATTTTTACTCATAATGTGATTTCTCCCTATTTTTTCATCAATTTCTTCTTTAATCCTATCTGGTGCATTTATATTTTCTGCCTCCTCTTTCACCGCTTTCCTTATCAACGCATCTACTTTTTCATCTTCATAATCACTAATCAACTTTTTCATGGTATCTCCTTCATATCACAAAGTGTAATTTTTTCTTCAAGATCTACACTTCCATCAATAGAAAGGATATTGGTATCTGATTCAACAACATTTTTCATCAGTACTGATGAATCGCTATCGTTTTGTGACGTCGCCATAGCTACAAATGTTGACATTACAGACAAAGAAATAATACTTAGTGCGGCAATAGAAGATTTAAAACACTTGTTTTTTATCATAGAATCACCTCATTTAGAATTTTTATTTAATATGTTACAATGATTTATGTATTCAATGGCATCATCTCCTCTTGTTAAATATAATTATCTAAAAACAATGGCGTTATTTTTAAATTATTCGTTTTATGTCTTGATATTATCATGGGGCGAGTGAATACACAATGCATTTTATCGATATGCAAGAAATCGTAAGAAAATATAAAACATATAAGCTACAAGATTTATAATTGAACTGGGTTATTTTTGATAGTCTGTTTATTTTTTTTCTTTAAAGTATAGTAATAAACGTAATCTCGATTTCTTTTGTCCAAACTGGGCTTAAATAATTTTCTAATCAATGCGGAGCAGCTTCTAGCAGACTTAGAGAAAGATGTCATTTCTACCTGTTGAATCCTCCACTGATTTTTCTGGCAAATCGGACGGAAAATAGCACCGTCATTTTGACGATAAGTCACAATGCTGAAGTTGAAGCGAAAATAGAAAAATCAGAGCTATTTGCGATTACTTATCCACATCCACGTAAACATCAAACCAGAATTACACGAATAAGTTTTTGCATCCACGAAAGCTTGTGGATAATTGCAAAAAGCCACATTTTTTCTAGTAAAAAAATTTTTTAATTTCGGCTTTTTAGACAAAAATCAGAAATCCTTCTTTTCTTTAGAAGGACGGATGACTTTTGGCTGGTCGATTGCAAGGCCTTCCATCAGCCAGCGGAATTCCTGCCTGGTTAAAAGCCTTGCTTCCGAAGCATTGCGTGGCCATTGGAAACGACCATTCTCATCCAGACGTTTCTGGTAGAGAACAAATCCATCTTTGTCATAATGGAGTGCTTTTAACTTCCGACTGTCCCTGCCGCAAAACAGATAGAGCGCGTTGGCATAAGGATCCAGCTTATAAGTATCGCGAATAATGGCCATCAATCCATCAAAGCTTTTTCGCATATCTGTCCGGCCGGTAATGATAAAAATCTTTGCTACGCCGGACAGTTCGCCTAACACAGTTGCTGCAGCGCTGCGATTGTGTTTCGAATCGTTTCGCAGGCTGCCGAATTCTGGATTTCCACAGAAAAACCAGAAAAGACCAAACGAATGGCCGGGGCGGAAACAGTGGTACGATCAGGAAGTTGCTCACCTACTGCAACCGTATCAGCACCAGAAAAATCAATTGCCACAACTTCATGCTGTTCCGGGCAGGAAGACATCGGATTATCTGGTATTTCACAAGCCATGCTTCGAAATCTCCGGATATGATAGTAAAAGTTGCTGCGTTGTATGTGATGTTGCTCACACCATGCTTTATCTGTAAGACCACTGGTGCGGCATTCCTGAATCAGCGCCATCCATTCCTGATCCGTACGTCTTGGGTGTCTTTGAACCATTCTTGCCCAACTCCATTCCTGTGTATTATGAGTGTGTTAGACAGGATGTGTCCAGATTTGAACCAAACTTGTCCACTGTCCAAACTCATTAGAATGATTGTTACACAGATCTTGGCTGATGAAAAGACGGCAGGTTATTCATCGCTTACAATCCAGGTAAAGATTTTATCCGCAAACGCAAACTTGATTTTAAGAAAATGATGCGTCTGATTATTTCCATGGAAAGCGGAAGTCTAAATCATGAACTTCTTAAATTTTTTGAGTATGATTCCTCGGTTCCTACCGGATCTGCTTTTTATCAACAACGTTCCAAACTTTCCGTTTCTGCATTCCGTCATCTTATCAAGGAATTTAACCTTAAATTCCCCTTAGAAAAATTTCGCGATAATTACTATGATATCTGGGCTGCTGTCCAGTCATGATCCTCCGACCAGATTCTGTAAACAGATCGCACGGACACGGCTGTGAGGACGATAACGGCACCGACGATAGCCATTTTTTCCGGAATTTCCAAGCACGAAGCGGATCCCAATAAGCGCGGACAGGAGAGCTGAGGCAGAAGGATCTCCGAAAGGCCGTAAGCAGGTCGGCGAAGCGGTGAATCGGAAAACTACGAAAAAATATCCTGGCGGGGAATTGAGACCACAAGAAAAAGCTGCCCGCGAGGGACAGCTTTTTCTTGTGTGATGGGTTTTCTATTTTCAGGTTTGTTAATGGGCTGTTTTACTGCGCTTTCCGCTGCAGTTTCGCAACGAGGGCGCTGGTCCTCTGACGGTAGTCGTCGAGTTCGGTGACGATTCCCATGAAAGAGGAGATAAGATCTAAGGAGGCGCGCAGAGAACTCTGCTCACCCTGTACGACTGCGCGTTTTGTGAGGCGCATAGCCTGCTGCGGCGCTGCCAGAAGCTTCTCCATATACTGCTCCACAAATGCGTCAAGCTCTGCATCCGGGACGCAGTGGGTAACGAGACCCATATCTGCGGCTTCTTTTCCCTTTAATGTGCGGGCTGTCCAGAACAGGTCTAAAGCTTTGTCCCGGCCGACGAGACGGGGCAGGAAATATGCTCCGCCGTCACCAGGTACAATTCCGGCATTAAAATAGCTTTCCGACATGGAAGCACTCTCCCCGGCGATCCGCACATCGCACATGAGAGCCATGTCAAGACCGGCACCGACTGCGGCACCATGGATCTTGGCAACCACCGGTTTATCGATTTCTTCTAAAAGAAGCGGAATTCTTTGGATTCCCTTCCAGAGTGAATTCTTTCTTGCGAGGGCTGTGGAGGAGATATCTTCATGACTTTCGAAGAATCCGTCACCGGCTGCCATTGCCTTGACGTCACCGCCTGCGCAGAACGCTTTTCCGTTTCCGGAAAGCAGAAGTGCATATACATCATCGTTGTCACGGACATCTTCCAACGCTTCTGTCCAGAGACGGATCATCTCCTCGCTGAAACAGTTGAGCTGCTTCGGACGATTCAGTGTGATGCGTGCAAGGTGGTTGTGTACTTCGTAGATCAAGTCTGCCATAGAATATCTCCTCCTCTATTTACTCTCTCAATATACCATATTGTGGAACTGATTTCATTATATGGAATTTCACACAGAATGTCAAGCCCTTGAAACTGGTTTTAACGTAAAATTTGCAAAAAAATATTGTCCAGAATCGAAAAATCCTGGACAATATCACAAAGCGAAAAAGTATTGCATTCTATATCACAATATGAAATTCTGTTACAGACGTAATGATTGAACCATCCGCACACTTGATTTACAGAGAGAGCAGCATCCACCCCGCCGCGCACATAATTATGAGAAATATGAGATTGTAAAGGGTGAATACCATCATGTACGTTCCTGACTTTGCTTCCGGAATCTCAGCGTAGGCCCGGTAGGAGATCACGCTTGCCATGGATGCGATCAGGGTTCCAAGACCGCCGACATTCACACCAAAAAGCAGAGGACGCACTGCACCGGTAAAGCCGGAGAGCAGGATCGCTGCGGGGACATTGCTGATGCACTGGCTTAAGAGAACACCTGCCGGAAATTCATGACCGGAGATCAGCTTCGTGAGGAGTCCGGAGATCGCAGGGATCCGTTCCATATTGCCGATAAAGATAAAAAAGCAGACGAATGTCAGGAGCAGAAAGTAGTCGACCCGGATAAACAACGAGCGGTCCTTTATGAGAACAGCGGCCAGGATGATGAAAAACATGATCGGCCAGGAATAGATCCGAACGACGCAGCCCAGACAGACGAGAAAAAGCGCCAGATAGAAGATCAGAGAAGTCTTCGTGGGACAGCCGTCCTGGTGAAGGGAGGTCCGGCTGAGGGTGATGGCTTTATTTTTCAGCAGAAAAACGGCAGCTACAAGCAGCAGGGCTGAGAGTACCGTTAACGGCAGCATGTATCCCACAAGCTCACCGGCAGAGAGACCAAAGGAAGAGTAGAGATACAGGTTCTGTGGATTCCCGATGGGTGTTGCCATACTGCCGAGGTTCGCGGCGATGGTCTGAAGGACGATCACAGGGATCATGAGTTCCGGAAGTCCAGCCATATTGAGGATCAGGATGGAAAACGGGACAAATGTGATCAGGGACACGTCGTTCGTGATCAGCATGCTGGAGAAAAAGCAGAGTGCTGTCAGGGTGAAGGCAAGCCGGCGTGTGGAATGCATTCCGGCGAGCAGGGATGATCCGAGATAACGGAACAGACCGATCTCCTTCAGCCCGGCGACCACCGTCATCAGGGAGAAGAGGAGTGCCAGAGTGCGGAAGTCAATGTAAGTCAGATACTCCGGTGACGGAGCGACAAAAAACATGGAGAGGACCGCCAGAACCGCTGCCGCGGAAAGGACTGGTTCTTTTTTTATGAATGACATGGATCGATTTCCTTCCTTATATAAATATCATGCATGCGGCAGAAGACAGAAAAACTGTATACAAAGTGCCGCCCTGCAATTCAAGTCGAACATCCGAAAGACCTGGCGCGTGATTCTGGTCAGCGAAGCTGACAAATCCTATCAGAGTCACTGCGTATCCTCGCGGGATAGGAACAACCGTGTTACTGTACACGGGTAGGAATTTTCTGAACTGAAAATTCCGTACAATACAGTGGTGGTAGTGGATTTTGCCGATTTGGAATGCGAAGCATCGGCAAAATCAGTTACTGTTTGCGCAAGGCGTGAACAGTAACCAACCGCAAAACTTCTGTAATTATTATAAACAGTGGCTTTACGAATGTAAAGAAGAAGAGTATACTGTACATGTTTGGTCATTGCACACAGGTAGGAATTTTCTGACCTGAAAATTCCGTACAATACAGTGGTGGCAGTGGATTTTGCCGATTTGGAATGCGAAGCATCGGCAAAATCAGTTACTGTTTGGGCTTCTTTCATGCCCGTATAGACAATGATGTCAGAATAATGGAAAGCGGCAGCTCTGGATGAAAATTCCTGGGTGCCGCTAATTTACGCGGAATGGCAGCGCATAAACAGGACAGGATGTCTGCTGTTTCTGTTTGAGGGAGGAATATTATGGGGAACAACAAGTTTTCAATCGCCAGTGTTGGAAACCGGCGGGCATTCCGGGATGGAGCCCGGGACGGGGTGCCGATCGCGCTCGGGTATTTTGCGGTATCTTTTTCACTGGGAATCGTGGCGCGGAATGTCGGGATGACACCGATTCAGGGAATGATCACAAGCGCACTCTGCAACGCGTCCGCAGGGGAATACGCGGGCTTTACGATGATCGCCGCGGGGGCAGCGTATATTGAGATGGCGATCGTGACACTGATCGCGAACGCGAGATATTTACTGATGAGCTGTGCCATGAGCCAGAGAATGGATCCGGATATGCCGTTTTTCCACAGGCTTCTCATGGCATTTGATATTACCGATGAGCTGTTCGGAATTACGATTGCAAGACCGGGCTGCTTAAATCCCTGGTATATGTACGGGGCAATCGCATTAGCACTTCCCGGCTGGGCTGTCGGAACAGCCCTCGGTGCGCTGGCAGGTAATCTGATGCCGTGGCGTCTTGTGAGCGCCTTCAGCGTGGCACTCTACGGAATGTTCCTTGCGATCATAATTCCACCGGCGAGAAAGAGCCGCATCCTTGCAGGGCTCATCGCCATCAGCTTCGCGGCAAGCTACCTTGCGGAGCATCTGCCGGGGATCTCATCGATCTCCAGCGGCACGAGAACGATCATTCTGACTGTTGTGCTCTCATCCGCAGCAGCGATTCTCTTCCCGCATCCGGCAGAGGACAGCGCGGCTGATACTTCCAAGGAAACAACGGAAGAAACTCATGTCCATTCTGCAGACGCGGCAAAACAGGGCGCTTAAAAGAAAAAGAAGTTTTTGAAAATTGTCTTGTTAAATTAAGAAGGAACACAGAAAAAACATGGAAAAGAATATTTATCTCTATATTGCGGTGATGGCGGGTGTCTCTTACATGATCCGTGTCCTGCCGCTCACATTGATCCGGAAACCGATCAAAAATCAGTTTATCCAGTCATTCTTATATTACGTCCCATATGTGACGTTAGCTGTTATGACGTTTCCGGCGATCCTCTCCGCCACAAACAGTACGGTGTCGGCGGCGCTGGCGCTGGTCATCGGAATCATCGCGGCATGGTGCGGAAGAAGTCTCCTGTCCGTTGCGGTGATCTGCTGCGCGATGGTATTCATTACGGAATTTTTCTTAGTGTAGTAAAAATACATAAAACACATATATTAAATAAAACAAAAGCAGTTTCGGTATCTGATCATCCATCAATCAAATGACCGTGCTGCTTTTTTACTTTATAGAAGACCGATTACGGCATTCTCGCAGGGCGTGAAAAACCAAGAAAAAAAAGCAGTACATGGCGCAGAAAAACGGAATGCGGCGGTATCCCAGACCAATGCTTTAACGTTGTAAAATAAATGAGATAAAATCCCATTGTCTGAAATTTCACAATACGAAATATATTCCATTTTGGCAAAAATGCTGATTTTCTACGCGGAAATTTGGCAATTATTTGGAAGAATCGTACTTGTATTTGTGCGGGAAAGTTGTTATAATCAGTAGCCGTGTTGAGCGAAAAAAAAGAGTAATGGCTCATAAAAGCTGATTACATGGAGGTTTACCCATGAAGAAATTATTTGCATTCTGCGCAGGACTTCTGGCGGTCTTAAACCAGACTGCAGTTACAGCGCTTGCGGCAGAACCAGAGGCTGCCGGGGCGGCAGCACAGACGCCGTTATGGCTTTGTATTCCATTTGCAGGACTCCTGCTCTGCATCGCGGTCCTTCCGCTTGTGAAAGCAGAGTGGTGGGAGGCGCACCAGCCGCATGCGGTCGTGTTCTGGTCCCTGCTGTTCCTGATCCCGTTCGCCGTGAAGTACGGTGTGCCGAAGGCAGCGGAGACGACACTGGAATGTATCATAAACGACTACCTGACATTCATCGTCCTTCTTTTTGGATTGTTCTGTGTGTCCGGTAATATTACCCTGTCAGGTGATCTCGCTGGTTCCCCGAGGATCAATGTGGGACTTCTGGCACTCGGAACCCTGTTATCCAGCTGGATCGGAACCACCGGTGCCAGTATGTTAATGATCCGTCCGATCATCAAGATGAACGCGTGGAGAAAGAGAAGACGCCACATCGTGATCTTCTTTATCTTTATGGTGTCCAACATGGGCGGCTGCCTGACTCCGATCGGAGATCCGCCTCTGCTCATGGGATTCATGCGGGGCGTCCCGTTCTTCTGGAGCTTAAAGCTTTTACCGATCCTGATCTTCAATATGATCATCCTGCTGTTCATCTTCTATCATTTTGATATGAAGGCATATAGAAAAGATATCGCGGCAGGCTTAAAGCCGGATATCAGCAAACCTGGTACTGAGGTGAAGATCCGCGGCAGCCACAACCTGATCTTTATCATTATGATCGTGATCGCCGTTATCTTAAGCGGTACCCTGCCGTCCATGCCGATGTTTCAGGATGCCGCAGGAAATGTCCTCGGGATTCATGTATTCGGAGAAGTTACATTATCCTATCCGGCGATCATTGAGTGTGTGATCATCCTTGTATCCGCATTTCTGTCCTTTAAGACGACGGATGGATCGATCCGCCGAGAGAACCACTTTACCTGGGGCGCGATCCACGAGGTCGCAGTTCTCTTCGTCGGTATCTTTATCACGATGCAGCCGGCGCTTATGATCTTAAAGGCAAACGGAGCGGAGCTTGGGATCACAGAACCGTTTGAGATGTTCTGGGCGACCGGTCTGTTATCCAGCTTCCTCGACAATACGCCGACCTATCTGGTATTCCTGACAACAGCAGGCGCCTTAGGATTGTCACAGGGCATGGTGACGGCCCTCGGAACCGTTCCGGTCAAGATGCTGGAAGCGATCTCCTGTGGTGCTGTATTTATGGGCGCGAATACATATATCGGTAACGCGCCGAACTTCATGGTCAAATCCATTGCGGATGAGAACGGTATCCGGATGCCTTCATTCTTCGGATATCTGATCTGGTCCTTTGGAATTCTTGTTCCGGTATTCATTGTGGATACTCTGGTATTCTTTTTATAGGAAGGGGGAGGAAATATGGCTGCAACGAAAGAAGAAATCAAAGAACTGGCAGAACATATCTACGATCTGGACGCGGAGGTCTATGTCCACCTGGGTTCCTCCCTGGGACGTGTTTTCAACCGTGACAGAGAGCGCTGTGTGAATGAGCTCACAGAGCTTCTGACCACAAGACCGCAGGGACATTTAGTCCGCAGCGAGCTTGGATTGATCGCGAACATGGCCCGTACCATCGAGGATAAAGAAGAACGCGCGATGTGTATGACCGAGTACAACCGCATCCTCAATGAGGTCATGAGCCTTCCGACAAGCTTCGCCAGCGGCGATGTGATCGACCCGATCCTCGCGAAGTTAAACAGCTTCAACGTAGCGAACCGTTTCTCCAACGACGACCATCTGATTATCTGCATCAGCTGGACATACGGAAGCGGCGGAATCGATGTCGGCTTCAAGCTTGCGGATAAGCTTCATATTAACTACTACGATGCCGATATTTTCGCGGCAGTATTAAAACGCCTCGACGCGGAGAAAGATAAGACGATCCGTGACGCGGCGGGATATGCCCACGTCTCTGAGGAACTGCAGCAGAGTCCGGCGAGCGAGTTTGAGGCAGTGACCCATATGTCCCTGAAGGATCATATCAAATATTTCAGCCGTTACCACGGCCTGAACCGTCAGGATGCCGTCTTCTTCAACCAGAGCGATCTGATCTGTGATATGGCGAAAAAGGAAGACTTTATTATCATGGGCCGCTGTGCCGATGCGATCTTAACGAACAACGGTATTCCGCATATCAGTATCTATATCACTGCACCGATCGAGCAGAGGATCCAGCGCGCGATCGAGGTAAACTCCGGATTAGACCGGAAAAAAGCGCGCCATTTCCTGAAAAAACTTGACAAAAAACATGCGCATTATTACAATTTTTATACCGGAAGAAGCTGGGGAAACGCGAATAACTATGATCTATGCATCAACAGCGCAAGCTACGGAATTGACGGTACTGTCGATTTTATTCTGAGAATGATCGGTCACGATAAGGATAAGAAAAAATCGGAATGATCCCCAAATGAAATGTGCTGCCGGCCTGTTTGCCGGACATGACAAATTATGATTTTGATGCCTGGCTGATATCAGTCAGGCATTTTTATGTAAAAAGAAAGGATCAACAGCATGCAGCTCGATATGACAAAAGGAAAACCGCTGCCGGTGATTTTGCAATTTACGATTCCATTGGTGATCGGAAATATCTTTCAGCAGCTTTATAATATGGCGGACACGATCATCGTCGGCCGCTGCGTCGGTGCCGGGGCGCTGGCGGCGGTCGGCTCCACCGGAACGATCATGTTTCTGGCGACCGGCTTTGCTCAGGGAATCACTGCCGGTTTTTCGATCCTTACCGCCCAACGGTATGGGGCAGGGGATGAAAAAGGTGTGAAACGCAGCGTGGCAAACGGAATGATCCTGGCGGTGATCGCAGCGGTCATCCTGACACTGGTCTGTGTGGCGATCATGAACCCGCTTTTGCACCTGATGAATACGCCGTCAGATATCTTTCAGGATGCCTACACGTATATCATGGGAATCAGCGTCGGACTCACGGCAAATATCTTCTACAACCTGTTTTCCTCCTATCTGCGGGCGGTGGGAAACAGTCAGATCCCACTCTTTTTCCTGATATTTTCCGCCTGCCTGAACGTGGGTCTGGATCTGCTTTTTATCATCCGCGGCGGCATGGGTGTGGCAGGAGCAGCCTGGGCGACAAATCTGTCCCAGGCGATCTCGGCGGTGCTCTGCGCGGGATATATCTGGGTGAAGGTTCCATCCTTAAAGCCGGAGAGGGAACACTGGAAGATCCACGGAAGCGACACGAGAAACCAGCTTGCGGCCGGGATTCCCATGGCGTTTCAGTTCGCGATCACAGCGTCGGGAACCATGATCATGCAGTCCGCTATCAACCTCTTCGGTTCCGTGGCAGTTGCGGCTTACACAGCTGCGGCGAAGCTCCAGAGTCTCGTGATCCAGGGCATGATCGCCATGGGACAGACGATGGCGACCTACGGCGGACAGAACTACGGATGCGGGGATGTAAAGCGGATCAAGGCAGGGGTAAAGGCAGCGCTTCTCGCGGAGTTTGTGTATTCCGTCACAGTAGCATTACTCATGTGTGCGCTGCTCAGACCATGTCTCGGACTTTTCTTTACCGGGGACGTGGATATTTCAGCGATGATGCCGTGGGCGGAGACTTACTGCTATATGACTGCGATGTTTTTCCTGCCGCTCTGCACGATCTTTATTTTCCGCAATATCATGCAGGGCTGCGGATATGGCTTTCTGCCGATGATGGGAGGTGTATCGGAGCTCATCGCGAGACTGATTGTCTCCATGGCGGCGATGAAGCTTTTGAGCTATCCGCTCGCCTGTTTCGCCGATCCGGCGGCATGGATCGCAGCGGCGGTATTTACGGGTGTCTCGTATCTCTTTGTGATAAAAAAGATCGGGAGAGAGCTTAAGGAAAAGACAACTTAGGTTCCTGAGACTGGTGATGTGACACATGGCTATCTGTGGTTTTTACTTGCGGGAATTTCCCTCACTGGTCTTCTTGCACGGATACTCGGAAAGGAGCACTCTGACAGAAGGAGAAAGAGCTGATGGCAGAAGGAAAGAAGAAACAGAAAAAAAGCCCATGGTGGTACAAATTAGGAATCCTGGTGTTCGGCGCGGTGTTCTGCGTCTCCGCCTTTATGGCGGGCCGGGATTACCTGGCGGCCAAAAAGGAAGCGGACGCGTTCGACAGCCTGAGTAAGCTGGCGGCGGATTACGCGGAGGAAAAAGCTCCGACAGATCTGACGGAGAGTGCCGGGGAGACAACGGATCAGGAGAAAGCGGCGGAGTGGGCAGAACTCTTAAAGGAGGCTGCCGGATACGCGGCGCTTAAGAATGAGAATCCCGATTACGTCGGTTGGATCAGAATCCCGGATACAAGGATCGATTACCCGGTGGTGGACCGGGAGTCTGATCCGGAATATTACCTCCACAGGGCCTTTGATGGTTCCAAGTCATTTGGCGGAACCCCGTTTCTCGGCGAGGCATCCGGCGTGGACACGAAGTGTCTGATCATCTATGGGCACAACATGAAAAACGGGTCCATATTCGGAACCCTTGATTCCTACAAAAAGGCTGATTACTGGAAAGAACATCCGCTCGTCCGTTTTTACGTCGACGGAGAACCGCGGACTTATGAGGTCTTTGCGGCGGTGGAGACGCAGGTGCTCTATGAAGATGAGGATGGATTCCGGTATTACCGCTACGACGGGGATATTCCGGAGGAGGAATACGATGAGCTGGTGAACTGGCTCAGAGGACATTCCGACTACGACACGGAGATCGTCCCGGAGTATGAGGATCAGATCCTGATGCTGTCCACATGCAGCTACCATACGAAAAATGGACGGTTTGTGGTGGCGGCGAGACGGGTTGCGGAGCCGTAAATATAAGCTGCTATCGCGCAGGTCCGCGATCAATGGGATGCGGGCCGTGCAGGGAAAAGAAAAATGCCTTCTGGGTGGAAACTCAGGGGCATTTTGCTGCTGATCCGGAAAAACGCTTGACAGGGCAGGTGGCCTGGGGTATCCTCGACCTAAGACAGATCCGGATTCGGAGAAAGGAAGATGAGCTATGGCAGAGAAGATTTTGATCGTTGTGGATATGCAGAAGGATTTTGTGAACGGAAGTCTCGGCAGCAAGGACGCGGAGGCGATCGTCCCGGCTGTTGTAAAGAAGGCAAAAGAGTTTGATGGGGACCTGATCTTTACGAAGGACACACATTTCGAGAATTATATGGACACCCAGGAGGGACATTTCCTTCCGGTTCCCCACTGTATGAAAGGAACCGACGGATGGAACCTGATCCCGGAGCTTGAAAAGATTTTCGTGGAGCGCGACGCGGCGATGTATGAGAAGATCACCTTCGGATGTCCGGAGTTAGCGGAAGACCTTCTTGAGAGAAATAAGAAGACACCGATCGAGTCCATCGAGCTTGTGGGACTCTGTACGGATATCTGTGTGGTTTCAAACGCACTCCTCATCAAAGCGTTCCTCCCGGAGACCCCGGTCTTCGTGGATTCCGCATGTGCGGCAGGTGTGACGAGGGAAAGACATGAGGCGGCTTTAGAGACCATGAGAAGCTGTCAGATCGTGGTGAAGTAAGAAAATTAAAGATTTAGAGTGAAATGATGTGCAGATATGGAGATCCTTTTATGGAGGGGACCTATATCTGCACATTTTTGTATATAGGAAAATTCGAGGAATGCATTGCTATATCAGAGGACGATAACGTATCGGGAATACGCATCTGCGCGAAAATACAGACTGCTGCGGCGCGGGAATGCGTTGAGATATAGGATAGGAATCTTGCCCGCATAAATTCTCAAATTCTGTAATAAGATGGTAAAAATATCATCGAGGGGCAACCCTATGAAGGAATATATTGAAGAACGGGCGATCCAGATCGCGAACTATATTATTGACGAGAATGCGACGGTGAGACAGACGGCGAAACGGTTTGGAATCTCAAAGAGCACGGTACACAAGGATGTGACGGATCGTCTGATCCATATCGATCCGTCCCTGGCGGCACAGGCGAGAGTGGTTCTGGATATCAACAAGGCGGAGCGGCATATCCGCGGCGGGCTTGCGACGAAGGAGAAGTACGAGCATGAACATCAGCTGCAGGCCTGCAGCAGGGTGGAGATGTGAGAGGGAAACTGCTGCGGATTGCCGCGGATATTTTGAGAGAAAAAATCTCAGTATCGACAAAAGGTCTGAAAACTGTGGAAAAATCCGATTGAATTTTCGAAATACATGCGATAGAATGGGAGCAGGACTGTTTCTGCAAGGGGAAAACCGGAAAAGATTCCTTCCGGAACAGTCTTATCAGAGGCAGAAAAAGTGACATGAAAGAAACGAACGGAGGAATAAATCATGAGCAAAATAGAGGCAATGATCGAGAAAGTTAAAGCACTTATCAACGCGCCGTCCTGCTGTGCGGAGGCAAAGGAAGCTGCAAACAAATGGCTTGAAGCCGTCAATACAGAGAAACAGGACGAGGCAGCAAAGGCGCTGATCGAGGAGATCGCGGCAGATATTATCCCGATCGACGGCCTGATCGCTTTTGCGGGATCTGAGGATGGGAAGAAGATCTTTGGAGAGGAAAAGGCAGCAGGAATCGAGGCTCACGCGAAGAAGATCAAGGCAGAGGGCGCGAGATTCTGCGACTGTCCGGCATGCACAGCTGTTGCTGCAATCTTAGCTGACAAAGCAGACCTCTATGCACCGACATACAGCCTCACATGGACTGTTACCGATGACATGACCGCAAAACGCATCGGCAGCGCCGGTTCCAAGATCCTCTCCACCCCGAACATGGTGGCTCTTATGGAGGACGCAGCCCTGGAGCTTGCGAAATCCTACCTCGAAGAGGGACAGACGACCGTCGGCGCGGAGATCCACTGCCGCCACCTGGCACCGACACCGGTGGGAATGAAAGTGACAGCTACCGCGAAGCTCCGCAGCATCGAGAGAAGAAAGCTCTGGTTCGACATTGAAGTGAACGATGAAAAAGGCAAGTGCGGAGAAGGTTCCCACCTGCGCGTTATCGTAAACTCCAAGGCGATGAGTGAGAAGGCGGAGAAGAAAGCAGAATAATCCGACAGCAAAGGAGAAGAGACACATGGGAAAACACACCATCGATCCGCAGATCAGCGCGGAACACCTCGCGGGCGCGGTCCGCTTCGCAACCGTATCAAACGCGGACAATTCACTGACTGACTACACAAAATTTGACGCGTTCCACGAGTATTTAAAGGAAACATACCCGTTAGTACATAAACACCTGACCCTGGAACATACCGGACAGGCAGGACTTCTCTATCACTGGAAAGGAACCGGAAAATCCGGTGCCGCGCCGCTTCTCTTAATGGCGCATCAGGACGTTGTCCCGGAAGGCGACCTTGAAAAGTGGACATATCCGCCATACTCCGGAACCATCGCCGATGGAAAGATCTGGGGCCGCGGATCCAGTGACTGCAAGAGCAACCTGATCGGACAGCTGGAAGCCGTTGAGGCACTTCTGGAAAAAGGCTACGAGCCGGACTATGACCTTTACCTTTCCTACGGATACATGGAGGAGGTCGCAGGTGGAAAGATCCCGGCGGAGACACTCCGCGGAACCGGCATCCGCTTCGGCGCCGTCCTTGACGAAGGCGGCGGAGTCCGCGCGGGAAGTGATTACGGAATCGACGATAAGGGACTCTGCACCATTGGTCTCTGCGAAAAAGGATATGTGGACTTTGAACTCTCCTACACCGCAAAAGGCGGACACTCCAGCCGCCCGGGCGAGAATTTTGCGACGACCATGATTGCAAAGGCACTGATCGCGATCCAGGAGAATCCGATGCCATATCGCGTGACGGATACGATCCGATGCCGCTTCGAGGTCCTTGCGCCGTATATGGCGAAGGAAAATCCGGAGCTGGCAAAGCTGCTTGAGAAACCGGATGAGAATCTGGAAAAGCTTGTTCCGTACTTTAAGAAAGATCCGGCCCTCGACGCGATGTTCCACACCACCGTCGTTCCGACGATGCTTTCCGGATCTGCCCAGGCGAACATTCTTCCGGCGAAGGTCACCGCAGTTGTAAACAGCCGTATCCTCACGGGAGATACCGTTGAGAGCGTAAAGAAACACCTGGAAGACATTGTGCCGGATGAGGTGGAAGTGCGCGTTCTCAAAGGCAGCACCGCGTCTCCGACATCCCTGTACGACGGAGCCATCAAAGACCTTCTCGTTGAGATCAGCGGTAAGATCTATGGCGATGCGATCCCGTGTCCGGAGATGATGCTCGGCGGAACAGACGCGAGATACGTCTACGACCTCAGCGACCGCGTATACCGCTTCTCAACGATCTACGCGCGAGACGACCATCATGTCCATGCAGCGAACGAGTTCACAGGAGTAGAAGAGCTGGCGGACAGCATCGACTTCTATATGGAACTGCTGACCAGATATGGGGAGACAGCGAAATAATTATATGAAAATCTTTTAAGCTGACCAAAACAAACTCAGAGCCAGGGATATAAGTCTCTGGCTCTTTCTGATTATTATTAATCTAAATAACTTTTCATTGCCTTTAAGGCATTTTTTTCCAGACGGGACACCTGCGCCTGACTAATTCCAACTTCCCCCGCAACCTCCGTCTGCGTCTTCCCCTCAAAAAATCTCATATCAATAATCCGCCTCTCCCTGACCGGCAGCCTCTTCATCGCCTCACTCAGAGAAAGCTGCTCCACCCAATTCTCCTCCCGGTTCTTTTTATCACTGATCTGATCCATCACACAAAGCGGATCCCCACCATCCGTATAAACCGGCTCATAAAGACTCACCGGACTCTGGATCGCATCCATCGCATAGGTGATCTCCTCTTTCGAGATCCCCACCTCATCCGCAATCTCCATGATCGTAGGTTCCCGCAGATTCTTCTTCGTGAGAAGCTCCCGCGCTGAAAGCGCTTTATAAGCCGTATCCCTGAGTGACCTGCTCACCCGGATCGAATTATTATCTCTCAGATACCGCCGCACCTCCCCCAGGATCATCGGCACCGCATAAGTTGAAAACTTCACATTCTGCGACAGATCAAAATTATCGATGGCCTTGATAAGCCCGATGCACCCGATCTGAAACAAGTCATCCAGATTCTCACTGCTCCCTGAAAACCTCTGGATCACACTTAGAACAAGCCTCAGATTCCCCTTAATATATGTTTCTCTTGCGTCCGTATCTCCATTCTGGATCCGTCTGAAAAGGTCGGTTTTTTCCTCATTCGTCAGAAGCGGGAGTTTAGAAGTATTCACCCCGCAGATCTCAACCTTATATCCTGCCATGACAAGAACCTCCGCAAATTATTTTCATAGAAAAATGATTTACGAAAACAGGACAGTTTATACATGAAAAAAACGGGAGCTATTTCCTGAGAATTATTCCTGATTTTGACATCTTATGCGGAATTTTGACATCTTGTGCAGAAAGAATTGCGGGTGGAACAGAAAAACGTATAATAAAATCAACTATGAACCGTGGAACGGTCTGAAAATTTACAAGTATAATCCAAAAGAACCTGTCATAAAGGGGGAAATGAATATGAGAAAGAGAAAATGGTATGAACGTATGTCAGCAGCAGTCCTGATTGCAGTCCTTCTGGTCAATCATGGCGATATGGGAATTATGGCGAAGGCGGAGACAATAACTGCGCTGGAAGAAAATCTGGAAGAAGAGAATAAGAAAATCGAGGCCGAGACAGCCAGCGCGTCCAATGCGGACGAGAAGCGGGATACAACTGTGGATTCAAACGAGACGACCGAGTCCGACCTTGAGAAGGAGACCGCGACAGCATCGAATGGGAAAGAGAACCCGGCGACGAAGAGAAAAATGGCTAAGCGTGCGATGAATGCGGAGACAGTTACGGAAGAGACGTATTCGATCAGCCAGACAGATGGGAAGTTTAAGGTTGTTGGCGGAAGCTTGACAGAAGATGGAGAAAACTTAAATAGTCTGACAGATGCGTTCAGCAAGATTTTGAGTTTCGGTACAGATACGAATATAAATATTAATTTTGATAATGTCAATATTAGTAGCGGAGCGCCCGGAGCGCCGAAACTTACGAAAGGCTGCGAATTGACTTTGAAAGGCACATATACGAGTGCAGCTGAAGCATTTATTATTGGCTCAAATGACACATTTATTATACACAATGAGGCTGATATAACAACAAGTTCGTACGTTATTCGTAGGTCGTCTGCTAAGAATTCTAAGAATTCTACAGTTATTTTTGAACAAAATGGCGGTACTGTTAAGTCTGTAGATGGCTTTTATATGTATGAAAATGATGTGATTTCTTTAAATGGAGGAACAATTAATGGAAATGTCAGAGGAAACGGTGGAACAGGCAGTATTAAAATAAAAGACGGTACATGGAATGGACAACTGGCACAAATAAAAGATATAGATATATGTGGGGGACAACTCAATAATATAAAAGATGATACGAGTACGATTACTGCAATTAGCGAAAGCGAAGAAGTTTCTATCAGTGGTGGAAAAATTTATGCCGAGAATACTAATCCATCGGGAAGAGCTTTTGCGATTTTAATGTCAGATAAGACAAAATTATCATTATCAGATAATATTGATATATCTGCTGCAGGTAAAAATACGTATGGATCGATATATTATGGTTACAGTGCTCAATCCTGTGCTACTATTGATGCTGTGAATTTAAAAACGATAAATGACACATTCAAATTTGTGGTAAGTGACCTTGCAATGAAGGCCAGTTCTTCATTGAAAAACTGGATCAAAGGTTCATCCGGGAACATGAAGACGTTAGTCGAAGGGATTCATTTAAGCATTGTCAATCATAATTCTGATAAAGGATATGCGGACCAGTATAAGAGTTACGAAGCGAGAGCGGTGGACAACTATATCCGTATTATGGATCCAAAGGATGAATCCAGTTTGATTCCGGCAGGAAATATTAAAAGTGCGGAAATCCAGTTACCTTCCGATCCGGAAAAGTATCAGGTTACGATTACGTATGACAAAACTGAGGATGGGACTGAGAAAGTAGAGACGGTCAAGTACACTAAAGCCCAAGTTACAGTATCCGGAATTATAGATGAAATTCTGCTGAGAAACACTGGAACGGATGGAGTAGAAATCAGTGTGGGAACAACAAAAAATCCAATTGCTGGAGATATTACAGTAGATTCAGGCAACGCTGACGATAAACCAGTTTTGCTTAAGGGAAAGATCACTGGAAAAGTAAATGTTGTTGGAACGGGAACTTTGGAATCTGAAATTAACTGCAGCGGTTTCAATGGAGAGACAAAAAGTACGATCCATATTACAGGTGGGGAGATTATTGGAACTGTGAATGCAGATAATGCGAATGAGTCTGTTATCACATTGAACTCTGCAGATCTGATTGTAGATGGTAATGCGCATATTGTAGATCAGTCCGCTTATTCTTCGCAAAACCGATATGCAATCAGCGCAACTGGTGGCGTAAAAGTAACAGTTAACGGTGGAACGATAGAGTCAAAAAAGAATACGGCGGTTTATCTGTATAGATCTGGAAGCAGCGGATTGCAGGAAGACCATGCTAAGTTCGAGATGACAGGGGGAACGATCAAAGGCGGAGAGTATGGTTTAAAGCACACACATCTCAATGAAGTTACCTTGTCAGGCGGAAAAATTTCCGGTGGTGAGAATCGGCCGGATGTTTATATGGCTTTAGAGAAAAATAGTGTCAGCGGGACTGCAAAATTTACGGTTGAAGGAAATTTCCCGTTCGCATCTATGCAGATCGAAAGTGCTTCAAAAGTAAATGAGATCGATTTTACAAAGGCAAAGGCAACAGGCGAAGAAAACCTTAAAATCAATCTCCCGTTGGACGGAAATGACACAGGGGCGAACATGAAGCTTTTCAAAGCCTCGACCTCAAATTATCGGGATCTCCTTGAACATATTACACTGTCTGGCGGAAAGACTCCGATCTTTGCAGTATATAATGAGCATAAGATTTCTGATAATCCGGAAACAACTGAGATTTATGCATTCAGCGCACCGAATCTTTATACAGTTCATGTGAAGTATTATACTGGAAAAGATGAAAAGGATCCATTTTACGATGAATATCTTCTGAATCTTGACGATAGCCATCGAAGCTATTTGAGCAATCTCGGGTTGCCAGATGGTGCGGCTTTTTCAGTATGGAGGTACAAAGAAGATTCAAACAGAAATGGCACTGCGACAGATACAACAGCAACAGTGAATCAACTTGTCGAAGATAGGTTAAATCCACAAGGTCAAATACCGGAAATTGAACTTTACGCAGGATATCAGGTTAAGTTTGACGCAGCAATATCATCTGATGATATCAAAGAGAATTTTGCGACTATAAAGGGAACTTCAGATGGAACAAAAGTATACTATACAAATTCTAATTATCAAGGATACACTGGAGAAGCGCTCAGAGCAGAAGCAAAGAAAGAGGATAGTAAGGCGAGCTTTGCAACAGTAGATGTAGAAAATGGTAAATTTTCTATTGAATTGAATAATCTCTCTGTTGATACGTCATATACATATTATCTTGTAGCAGAGAATGATAATAATGATGTGTCGGAAATGCAGACAGTCAAATTTATGACTCTTAAGCGTACATTGACAAAGGATGATTTCAAGATAGTTGGAGACACCGAATTTACCTATACAAATAATGGTGACGTGCATAACGTGAAGGTACAGCCGGTAGAGGAAAAAGGCGGAACGTTTGGCATTGACGCAGTTCGATATAAAGAAAAAGTTGGTGCAGAGGATGCGGATAATTTCATCGGTGCTCCGGCGGCAGCAGGAACCTATGGAATCTATGTAAGCACCAATAGTGAAAATGGAGTTGAACGTGTTACAAATTTACGAATTGGAGAGATAACGATCAAGAAAGCCACGTTCAATCCTGACTGGTTTCAGACTGTAACAAGCATCAACTATGGCAACGATGAAGAGGACTATCTTAAACCGGGAATAAAGGATGCTTATTCCGTTGGCGGACATACGGTGACAGGTTATGGAGAAATCCGGTTTGAACTGTATCGTGACGCAGAGTTGACCCAGAAGGTTTCGAGAAATGCAGAAGGACATTATGAGGTCAATGCAGATCCGGATCAAGAATATGTAACTTATTATATGGGAATTACCAGCAGCGGTGGAAAGAATGTGGAAGCGCAGGAAAATCCTGTACTTATAGGGACAGATTTAAAGATCTATCGCGCTTCAAACACAATTTCCATAACATCATGCCCGGATATCCGCTACGGAGAAACACCAGAGCCGAAGAGCGAGGCAACAGACACCACCGGCGGTGTTAAGTACACTTACAGCAGCACCAAGAATGGCGAATACACAGACTGGAATGAAAAAAACAAACCTGGAACATGGTATGTAAAGGCAACTGTGGGAAAGAGCCAGAATTATAATGAGGCAACAAGTGATTCGGTTGAATTTGAGGTATCCAAAGCAAAGCTTGTTCCTTCTGTAAGTGCGGTTAAATCAAAGATCTATGACGGCAATACAAACGCTGAGGGAACGCTCACCTTCAGTTCCACTGACGGAAACCCGATCCTCTCAGAGGATGCGGTGGCATTAGAGGCAAAGGGAACCTTCACATGGACATCCAAGGACGCTGGAACAAACACTGTGGATGTTACAGGCATTGCGTTGGATTCTCAGTTTGAGGATCGCTATGAACTTACAGCGAGAGAGCTTTCCAATGTCTCCTGCAGCGGTGCAAAGATCGAAAATGCCAAAATTCAGAACGTTTTTGTACGGCAGACGATAGAATTGACCTACAATGGAAGGGAACAACTGCCGGAAGTCGAGGCAACAGGAAGTACGACCGGTGGAACGGCTATCACCTTCCGCTATGGCCTCACAGCAGAACAGGCCGCAGACGAAAAGCGGGCATTAAAAAATGCTCCTGCTTTCACCAACGCCGGCATCTATACGGTATATTACACTGCATCTGCAGCAAACCATGATTCCGTATCAGACAGCTTTGAAATCGAGATCAAAAATGCCTCGATCACAGGCGTCGACGCAGCCGGATATACAGGAATCTACGACGGACAGTCCCACGGAATCAAGATCACCCTTTCCGGAAACGCTGGAGACGGTGAGATCCTTTACGGTGAGTCCGAAGATAACTGCACGCTCACAGAAAGCCCTGTATACAAGAACACAGGCAGCTATACCGTATACTACACGGTGACAAAGAAAAACTTTGACACCATAAGCGGCTCCGCAACCGTTGCGATCCCCCCGGCACAGCTCACTGTGACGGCAGAATCAAGAAACGTGACCTATAAGGACGAACCGCCGGTATACAGCAGCACGTTCGAAGGTTTCGTAAACGGAGAAAACACAGAAGTCCTCGGCGGAACACTCTCCTACGAGTGCGCTTATGCGGCCGGCAGCGATGTGGACGAGTACAAGATCATCCCGTCGGGACTTACCGCTGAAAACGGAAATTATGAGATCACATATCAGCCAGGAAAACTGACCGTATCCCAGGCGAAGCCGGAGTTCGAACTTCGGAATCTGGATCAGTTAAACCGTGTCTATGATGCGAAAAACACCGCGCCGGAGGCATGGACGGACAGTGATGGAAACATGACCGTGACGATTAAAAAGGGCAGCGAGATCTTAACGGAAGCGCCGATGAATGCCGGAACCTACACGGTGGAAGTTTATACGGAAGCCGGAAAGAACTACGAGGCTGGAAGCCAGACATTCTCCTTTGAGATCAAAAAAGCACCGCTCAGCGTAAAAGCAGTGGAACAGAATGTCACAGTCGGAGATGCGATTTCGGAGTACAAAGTCCTCTACGAAGGATTTGCGGGAACAGATACCGCGGATGTGCTGAACGGCAGCCTGCAGTTTACCTGTGAATACGCGCCAGACAGCGCGGCGGGCGATTACGTGATACAGCTGTCCGGTCTGACATCTGAGAATTACGAGATCCACTTTGAGAACGGAACACTTCATGCAATCCGCAGGGCAAGCAGTGGATCCGATGATTCCGACAATTCCGGCGGTTCCGGCAGCACAAAGAACCCGGCGGCAACGAACTTCGGAAAGAGTGTTTCTAACAGCAGCTCTTCCGAAAACGATGCACAGGGAACCTGGAAACGCGATGAAAAGGGCTGGTGGTTCGAATTCAAGGACGGCACCTATCCGTCAGGAGAAAAGACCAGTGATCAGAACGGTGAAAAGCTGGGCTGGATCCAGAAAGACGGAAAATGGTGGGCTTTCGGTTCTGACGGCTATCTGAAGAGAGGATGGGCACAGGATAACGCCAGCGGAAAGTGGTATCTGATCGACGAGAACACCGGAATGCAGACAAGCTGGCATTACGATGAGTCAGACCAGCATTGGTACTATCTCGATCCGGCGAGCGGAGCAATGCTCACAGGATGGCAGTTCATCAATGGAAAATGGTACTACTTTTCAAAGACATCCGGAGCTGTGCCGCTTGGCTCCATGTACAGAGAAATCAGGACACCAGATGGATATTATGTCGATAAAGACGGTGTATGGGATGGACTTGAAGCAAAAGAAAATTAAGGCATGAAGTAACTGTTCAGTAGGTCTGCGCATTTACTGCGCTGACCGTAAGAAAACTTAGAATAGAAGGCAAAAATCCTATCGGCATAGCCGATTAGGAATGGATTTTTGCGCGTAACTGTGAGGGCACTGAACAGTTACGACATGAAGTAAAAAAGATCCGCAGGATCCTAAAAGTGGGAACCTGCGGATCTTTCTTTTTCTGCAATCGAAATTCGTGTGAAATGAAGCCATAATACGCTTCACTTCCGGCATTTATGCGATATTTAAGCGAAAAAAATCTCCCCATGCATTGCTGCATGAAGAGACGATGATTTTCACCGCGTTACCACTCTGATTCGTCCATAGAAGACGCTGCTTTACAGGGTACCGGCCGGATACCCTTTCCCTGTAACGGGAGAACCCGTTTCCGCCTACCGTTCAAGTTCAGCGGAACCGCTCAGAAGCGAGTTCGGACTGTTTCATCCCGCCGTGCTCCCAGCAACCACGGCTCTCTGTGGGGAATCCTGCAGCCTACTATTCTTCGTCTACGCGTATTTCGATTTTTTACGGTATCATTTTACTACTTTAATGTAAGGCAGTCAAGAAAAAATTTGAAAAATTACAGCGGACGATCGAAATTGCCCGGGAACATTTTATTATTTCTATCATGACTCCGCAGACGGAATTAAGATCACTGATGCGTAGAACATTCCGTTCTTCCATTCAAAACGCGCATCTCCACGGTGTCGTTCAGCGATGAGCCGGATGGACTGTGTGCCTATGCCGGGGCCACTGTGCTTTGTGGAGAGAAAACGCTTTCCTTCAAGAACAGGAGGCTTCCGGCAGGGATTATCCACCGTGATGGCTATGAGGGAGGTGTCGGTCTGGCGGATATGGACCTTGATCGCGCCGCTTTCATTGTTTTCCCGACATGCGTCCACCGCGTTTTCCAATAAATTTCCCAAAAGAACGCAGAATTCCGGTTCTGGGACCGGTATTTCCTTTTCCATCTGTGCCTGGATCTCCAGAGTAGTTCCGGCGTTTTCTGCAATCTGAGCGTAGTAGCCAAGGATCGCGTTGACGGCCTGATTTTCACAGTAAGCAGGCAGCCATTCCGGCATCATATGTTTCCGGAAGGACGCGAGATAGTCTGAGATCGCGTCAAGATCTTTGTTCGCCGCGTATCCCGAGAGCACCGTGAGATGCTGACGGAGGTCATGGCGGGCGATCCGCGTCTCGTCGATGGAGCGCTGGAGATTGCGGTACTGGGCGCTCTGGAGCTGCAGGAGCTCATTTTCCCTCAAAAGTCTCGTATTCTGATTCATCTCCGATGCCATCAGGTAGAACATAAAATAGAAGAGCAGGAGGAATGTCAGGAGCGCCAGAATTAAAATCGGGTAAAACTTCATGACCCGGTTCGTGTAGAGCGTCTCATAGTAGCGCGGACGAATCAGGCGGTTCAGCAGAAAGAATGCCGCCGGGAATACCCAGAATATATACCAGGTCTTCGCCATTTCGATATCGTCCACCAGCCATTTCGCGGCATGGGTTGCCGGATACCATACGATAGCCACGATGAGAACGGAGAGCAGCAGGTGGATCCCCGCGCCCGGAAGCGTGAACAGACCGGAGGTGTTCGCCCGGTCAATGAGGGCATCTGCGACGAGTGTCAGGTTTGTGATACAGGAGAAGACCGCGCAGACGGCGATCAGGATACTGAACGGCTTCCAGAGGGCGAGATCACAGACCCGATGGAAGAATACCGCAAACAGGATAAAGGACGGCAGGCCCCAGAAGTCTCTCGAAATCCCGAAGCCTGCGCAGACGAGGCCTCCGGCGAAAGCCCAGAGGATCGAGAGCGGGATACCGGTGAGAAAAAGGTTCAGTGGTTTTCTACGAAGCCGGTCCTGAACCGGAAGAAAGCAGAGAACCGCACAGGGCACCATGGAAAAAAATTCCAGAAAATTCCGCATGACAAGGGACCAGAATGGGCTGTTCATACTCAACAATCTCCTCTCGTTTCTATATGATCCATTATAACAAAGTTTTACTGTCCGGAAAGTACAACTCATGCAGGATTTTGACATCTTGTGCAGGGATGAGAAGTTTTAGGATACACAGAAAAAAAGGTATTCTTTTTTTACGATCTATGCTATACTAACCCCATCAACTTGAAACTTTACAGTGATATAGTAATGTAGCGGGCGGATCATGATCGCCCGGAGATATTTATGGTGTCGAAAAGTGAAAAGTCGATCACATCGAGGGAATTTTTTGTTAAGAAGGAGAAGATACATGAAGCTTGAGAATTATGAGGTACATCTTCCGAGCTATTCCATCGGAAATACCATTTACAATAAGATCGGTCCGGTCTGCGAATCCTACGGAAAGACAGTCCTGGTGATCGGCGGAAAGCTGGCTCTGGAGGCGGCTTATGATAAGATCAAGGCGGCTGTGGATAAGACGAACCTCACGATCATCGGAAAAGAACTGTTCGGGGAGGACTGTACCTACAAGACTGTGGAGGCGCTCCGGGCGCTGCCGGTCTATCACGAGGCAGACATGGTCTTTGGTGTCGGCGGCGGAAAAGCGCTGGATACCGTAAAGTGCCTCTGCATCACGGACGATAAGCCGGTATTCACATTCCCGACCATCGCCTCCAACTGCGCCGCGACGACCTCCGTCTCCATCATGTACAACGATGACGGGACATTCTTAAAACCGCACTTCTTTATCCGCCCGGCGATGCACGCCTTCATTGATACGGAGATCATCGCAAAAGCTCCGGCGAGATACATGTGGGCTGGAATTGGCGATACTTACGCAAAATATTATGAGGCGAAGATCTCATCCAGGGACGAGCGTCTGGAGCACTTCACAGCGGTAGGCGTCGCGGTCAGTGAGATGTGTCTGCAGCCGCTTCTTGAGTATGGTGTAAAGGCGTATGCGGATCATCAGAAAGGGCTCTGCACTTACGATGTGGAGCAGGTGGTCCTCGCCATCGTTGTCACCACGGGAATTGCGTCTATCTTCCTCACAAAGGACTGTACTCCGGATTACAACAGCGGACTTGCCCATGCGGTCTTCTACGCGCTGACATCTTATCCGGTGATCGAGAAACGCCATCTTCACGGGGAGGTTGTTGGCTTTGGTGTTCTCCTTGCACTGCTTGTGGACGGACAGGAAAAGGAGTTTGAGAAGATCTATAAGCTGAACCGTGAAATCGGACTTCCGGTATCCTTAAAGGAGATCGAGATCACAGAGGACGAGTGGGAGGAGAGCATGAACCGGATCCCGGAGATGTCCGATGTTGCCCATTATCCGTACAGGGTGACAAAAGAAATGCTGAGAGATGCCATGGACCGCTTAAAGGAACGGGCAGGAAAGGACGCCTATGACACAGAAAAATAAAGCCGGTTCCATGATCTTAGGGGTTGCGTTTGTGTGGTTTACGACCCATTTCGGCGGTGGTTTTGCCTCCGGCGCGCAGATTTACAGTTACTATGTGCGTTATGGGATCTGGTGCCTGATCATGCCGGCGGCCGCAATGCTCTATAATACAGTGTTTTTTGCCTACTGCCTGCGGTTTGCGAGAAAACATGAGGTGTACGATTACCGGTCCTACAATAACGCGTTTTACGGAAAGTTTGCACCGGTCTTTTCCAACCTGTTTGAGATCATGTATCTCTGTGTGATGTGCGTGGCCCCGGCGGTTGCCTTTGCGACGGGCGGTGCGACGCTGTCTGCGCTCACGGGACTTCCGTATTTACTCTGCACGTTTGTGATCGGTGTGTTTATTTTTATCGTGGCGATCTTCGGAACAGATCTTGTCCGGAAAGTGGCATCGGTGCTTTCCGTCTGCATCATCGCGGGACTTCTGATCGTGTATATTCCGAACATCGCGGCAGGCTTCGGCGCGATCAAAGAGACCGCAGCCGCAATGCAGGCGGAGCCGGTTCCTTTCGGGAAAGCGCTGTATTCTGCATTCCTCTACGGAACATTCCAGTTAGCGAATGTGGCTGTTTTCGTGCAGCACGCGAAGTCCTTCGAGAAACCGGATGATGCGGTAAAGAGCATGGGGATCGGATTCGTGGTGAATACGCTGATGATGACTATGGTAGTTCTGGGAATCATGACGGTCTGCCAAAACCCGGAGATGAAAAACCAGAGCGTTCCGACTTTATTTATGGTTCAGAATGGTGTCGGAAAGGCATTTATGACACCGCTGATCTCGGTCCTTATTATTCTCGGGGCAGTCTCCACGGCAGTCAATATGGTGGCTGCGATGGTGAGGAGAATCTGCAGCGGAATCGAAGCCGGATGTGCTGACAGAAAGAAAACTGTTTTGGCCGGAGAATCCGTGAAAAACGCAGGCGAAATTCCTAAGAGAAAGATCTCCTGCCACGAGATCATTGCAGCCCTGATCTGCTGTCTGGTAGATTTCGCCATCGCCCAGTTCGGTCTCCTGACCCTGATCCAGCGGGCGTACAGCGTCCTCGCGTACCTCGCGATCCCTGTGATCCTGATCCCATATCTGGTGCATATGGCGGTTACGAGATTTGATACGAAATAAATAGGAATTGTATGGATAAAAAGCATCTGTGGTGCATCCGGTATGTCTCTGTCTGGAAGACAGGGGGGATATTGGAGGCGCTGTGGGTGCTTTTTGTTATGGAGTTGGGGTAAGTGATCAGCAATCAGTGAAATAGTGGCGTCAGAGGATCCTGCCTGTTTGGAATGTGAAGAATAGAAAGAAATTTGTTCTTAAAAATATGTGTATGATATGAAGCAGGTATGATATACTTTATAGTATGATATTCTGCAGTTAGCCATTATATATGAACAAGATAACAGTAGGCAAGAAAATAGAAATCATATAGAAATATTTGGAGTGAAAAAGGAATGCTGAAAATCTTTCTCGGAAACATGGGTGGAGTTATTTATCATCCGCCTACATATTTTGACAATCAGTATGAAGACGAGTGGATCACAGATCCATTGACAAAAGAGATGGTTAAGGATGTGGATCAGTCGGAGGTTATCAGCTCCAGACTGATCGACAGCCCTGTTCTTGGACCGGTTTCAGTAAAGGAATTGTCAGGTGGTGTGAAAACCCTGATCCTGCTTGCATTTGATAAAAATCAGAAGATATTTAATATATCCGTATGTGGAAACAACTGTGCGAAGTGGATTCTGGAAATTGGGAAAAAGAAAGACCTCACGGTCAATCTTCGTCATGTCATGAATTTTGGAGACGGAAAATTCGAGATCGAAATACTGAACACGGGTGAAATTGTTTATGACATGGAAAAGTTTGCGGAAATCGCCGGGAAATATGTGTAGGAGAGAGGTATGAAAGGAAAATATAAAGTAATTGTGCAGAATAACCGGCTTCACTATGAACTGGAGATCAGACGAAATATCACGATTATTCAGGGCAATAGCGCGACAGGGAAAACTACGCTGGTCAATATGTTAAGGCAGGCAGAAAATCTGGGGAATTCCAGTGGAATCGATGTTCAGTGTGATGTGCCATGCAGAATTCTGGAGGGAACATCCTGGAAACTGATTCTTGAGAATTCACAGAAAACGATCTTCTTTATTGATGAAGAAAATGTGTTTATGAACACAGAGGAGTTTGCATCAGCTGTACGCAAGTCCGATAATTATGTTGTTCTGATTACAAGAGAAAATCTTTATAATCTCCCTTACAGTGTCGAAGAGATATATGGCTTGCATTCATCGGGAAAATACCAGAATACAAGAAAAGTGTATCAGCAAATGTATCAGATTTATTCCAATATGGAAAATGTTCCGGTGAAACCGGAAATGTTGATTACGGAAGATTCAAATTCCGGTTATGATTTTTTTTATGCTGTCGCAAAAGAAAAACATATGGAATGCATGAGCGCAGAAGGAAAATCTAATATTTACTTTAAGCTGAACGGATTGGAGCAAAAAGAAGTCTGTGTCATTGCTGACGGTGCCGCGATAGGACCGGAGATGAACCGGTTATATGAAATTGTGAGGAAAAAGAAGAGGATTCATCTGTATTTGCCGGAATCCTTTGAGTGGCTGGTATTGAGTTCAGGATTGATTGAGGGGAAAGACATTGAAAACATGCTGGAAGAACCAGAGAAATATATAGACAGCAAAGAGTATTTTAGCTGGGAAAGGTACTTTACAAAAGTCCTTGTAGATCGGACGCAGGACAGTTATCTGCAGTATAGGAAAGCAAAGCTTAACGCGGCATATCTGCATGAGAGAAATAAGAGGACGATTTTGAAAAGTATTCGCGGAATTGAATTTTAAGTGTCAAGTATATGTGATAAGCAGAAAATATGATTCTAAATAACGAAAGGAGACGACTGATTGCCGTCTCCTTAATTGTTTTATAAATAAATACCAGCCCATGGTCTGAGCGGGAGGTTCAGAGTTACCCATATGATTAACTTGTTGTCCCAGATAACAGCAAATTATTTTCTTGCGAAGCCAAGAGCTACCGGCATATATGTAAAAATGGAGGTCCGGGAGCATATCTTTGTGCCGCTGGGCAACGGAACCCTGTTCTTAGGAGTTGTGTTTGGACTGGAACATCTCCTCGCCAGCGGCGTGATCGAAAAGATGCCGAAGGTCATTGCGATCCAGAGTGAGCACTGCGCACCGTTTGCGGAGGCGGTAAAACAGGGATTAAAGTCGGATCATTAGAAACTATTTCTCAGTGGAACGCCTCTTTCGCATACTGCTCCAGCTCATCCCTGAAATCCGGGTGCGCAATCGCGATCATGGACTCAGCGCGCTCTCTTAAGGTTTTTCCGGAGAGGTTCGCGATGCCGTACTCGGTCGCAACACTCTGGATCATGGTACGCGGTGCGGAGACAGTGGAGCCGCCCGGAATGAACGGGACGATGTTGGACTTTAAGGTTCCGTCCTTTGTTTTTCTCGCAGAGTTGATGCAGATGTATCCCTTTCCTCCAACGGAACGGTAAGCGCCCTCAAGGAAATCCATTTGTCCACCGATGCCGGAGAGCTGGCGGGTTCCCGCGGACTCAGCATTCTCCTGACCCATCAGGTCAAGCTGCACGCCGCCATTGATGCTGATGACATTCTTCATGGTTCCGATGCGCTGCGGATCATGGACATAATCGAGATCAGCCGGGTGGAAAAGTTTCGGATTCTCCGCGATCCAGTCATAGAACTCCTGGGAGCCCATCGCGAGATTCCAGGTGGAGAGACCGGTGTCAAATTCTTTCTTCGCATTTGTGAGCTTTCCGGCTTTCCAGAGGTTTAAGTAAGCGTCACTGATGGTTCCGGTATGACAGCCAAGGTCTTTTAGGTCAGACTCTGCCAACATGTTTGCAACGGTGAACGGAACGCCGCCGACACCGAGAGAAAGGACAGCGCCGTCCGGAATCTCGTTTACGACGAGCTTCGCAATCTGGATATCTGTCTCAGACGGAGCTTTGTAGGTTCTTACCGGAAGCGGCTCATGAGCGCCCTCCACAATATAATCCGCCTCGGAGAGATGGACACGGTGGGAACCGTCCACACCCTGAAGCTTCGGATAATGTTCATTGATCTCAAAGATCACAGTTCCTGCACTCTCAAACATGGTTCTCCATGCGAAGTTTGAGATGCCGAGACCACAGTAGCCGTTCTCATCCGGAGCAGATACCGGGACGAAGGCAACATCTGTCCGGATATAGCGCTGGCGGTAGAGCGTCGGGAGAAGGCGGAGTACCACAGGCATGAATTTTACGAGACCGCGGGTCTGGAGTTTCCGTTCGTAGTCACCGATATGCCAGCTGTAGTAGGAGAAGCTTTCCTGTTCCGGGTCAGCCTCAACGACCTCGATGCGCGGACGGATCACGAGACCGCCGCGGATCTTAACGTCCTTTAAATGCCCTTTTCTTGCAGCAAGTGCCCTATCAAGAAGTTCCGGGAACCCGCCGCCGAATCCATAATCGACCCAGTCGCCATCTTTTACGGCTGCCGCAACGGCAGCTTCCGCAGTTACGATCTTGCTCTTGTAATTTTCCATATGAATCCTCACTCAATATAAATTTTTTTTTACGCGAAAATTTTTCGATTGCACCACACATGCTCATTATAGAAGGTTTTTGGGTTTAAAACAAGAAGATTATCAGGAGTTGAGATATGGAATCGATATAGATTGTATCAGAAATTAGTATATGTTATACTGAAATTGCTGCCGAACCTCCAGCAGAAAGGAGGTGGGTCGTATGGAAGATATTCTTTTCACATTTCTTGTCTCTGTTTTAGCAGGTGTAGTTAGCTGCTACATATGCAAATGGCTGGACAGGGATAATTAGGCAGCAGCAGCCTGAACGGAATAGCTCACCGTGAAGAGCGAGAAAACCCCAGAGGATGACGGCCTCTGGGGTTTTCGTTTTGTCGCATGGGATCTTTTCACATTCCTTAGCTGATTACATCATATTCTATTTAGTCAAAATTGTCAATATACATGTGAGGGAACTAAATGGGTGTTCGAGAGGAAATAACTTTATTTTTCATTAGAAATGTAATATAATGAACCTATCTTACAGGCGGCTGGAATTATATTTTCCGCCCCGGAAAATAATGCATGAGGGGAGTCAAAACATGAAGGATTACATGAAGATCTACCAGGAATGGCTTGCCAATCCGTACTTTGACGATAAGACGAAAGAAGAGCTTCGGGCAATTGCGAACGATGAAAACGAAATCAAGGAACGTTTCTATATGGATCTGGAATTTGGCACTGCGGGACTCCGCGGGATCATCGGTGCCGGAATCAACCGTATGAATATCTATACAGTCCGCCGCGCGACCCAGGGACTTGCGAACTATATTATCAAACAGGGCGGAGCCGACAAAGGTGTTGCGATCGCTTTCGATTCCCGCCATATGTCCCCGGAATTTGCCATGGAGGCGGCAATGACACTTGCCGCAAACGGCATTAAGGCGTATAAATTTGAATCCCTGCGCCCGACACCGGAGCTGTCCTTCGCAGTCCGCGAGTTAGGCTGCATCGCCGGTATCAACATCACCGCAAGCCATAACCCGCCGGAATATAACGGATATAAAGTATACTGGGAGGACGGCGCACAGTTCACACCGCCGCATGACAAAGGTGTGACAGCTGAAGTTCTCGCCATTGAGGATCTTTCTACAGTAAAGACAACAACGGAAGAAGAAGCTTTAAAGAGCGGAAAATTCCAGGTCATCGGAAAAGAGATCGATGACAAATATATCGCCCAGGTAAAAGCACAGGTCGTTAACCAGGAAGCGATCAACCGCATGCAGAAGGACATCACGATCATTTATACTCCACTCCACGGAACCGGAAATATCCCGGCTCGCCGCGTGATGAAGGAGATCGGTTTTGAGAATGTCTATGTGGTTCCGGAGCAGGAACTCCCGAACGGCGATTTCCCGACCGTAAGCTACCCGAACCCGGAAGCTGCTGAGGCATTTGAACTCGGATTAAAGCTTGCAAAAGAGAAGAACGCGGACCTTGTTCTTGCAACGGATCCGGATGCAGACCGTCTCGGTGTTTATGTAAAAGATACAAAGTCCGGCGAATATATCCCGCTGACCGGAAATATGTCCGGCTCTCTGTTATGTGATTATGTACTGAGCCAGAAACAGGCAGCAGGAACGATCCCGGCCGACGGAGAAGTCGTAAAATCCATCGTTACCACAAATCTGGTTGATGCCGTCGCGAAACATTACGGCTGCAAGCTCGTCGAGGTCCTGACAGGATTCAAATATATCGGTCAGCAGATCTTAAAAGAAGAGACAACCGGCAAGGGAACCTATATGTTCGGCATGGAGGAGAGCTACGGCTGTCTGATCGGTACATATGCCCGTGATAAGGACGCGATCTCCGCAACTGCCGCCCTCTGTGAGGCTGCCGCTTACTATAAGGAAAAAGGAATGACCTTATGGGATGCTATGGTTGCCATGTACGAGAAGTACGGTTACTATAAGGATACCGTAAAATCCATCGGCTTAAAGGGCATTGAGGGACTCGCAAAGATCCAGGAAATTATGGAGAACTTCCGCAAGAATCCGCCGAAGACACTTGGCGGCTACGAGGTGACTTCTGCCCGTGACTATAAGAAGAACACGATCACAGATATCGCGACCGGAGAAGTAAAGGAGACAGGCCTTCCGGAGTCCAACGTTCTCTATTACGATATGAATGACGGCGCATGGCTCTGCATCCGTCCGTCCGGAACCGAGCCGAAGATCAAATTCTACTATGGCGTTAAGGGAACCTCCCTTGATGATGCTGAGGCGAAGTCCAAAGCCGTCGGTGATGAGCTGATGGGCATGGTGGATAAGATGATGTGAGATTCCCGGATGTGGGGATAAAGGCAGCAGATATCAGAACGCTGTGAAAGATATGAAATGAATCCTTGTCTGGACTGGCTGTGTGAAAACAGCCGTCCGGGCGGACATAGAAAAGCTCCCGGAGAGACTGCGGATCAAAAGCAGTTTCTCTGAGAGCTTTTTAGCTTCCGGGTATTTTTTAGAAACTCGCCTAAAGGGCGATCAGTTACTGTTCACGCCTTGCGCAAACAGTAACTGATTTTGCCGATGCTTCGCATTCCAAATCGGCAAAATCCACTACCACCACTGTACTGTACGGAATTTTCAGTTCAGAAAATTCCTACCCGTGTGCAGTAACGGCAATCCTGCAGATTTCAACGAAACAATTCTACAAGCTTTTGTTCTTCGAACATTCTTCCTCATACCCTGAATCCGGACCGTAAAACTGTTCCAGAAACGTGATATACGCCCTGGCTGCCTTCGGCAGCTGGATACCTTTCTGGAAGATATAGGCGCTGATAAAATCGCCATACCGGTCGGCTTCCGGCCGCATCCAGTCCGGGAGCGGGAATGAGACGATATTATAGTTTTCCACCTGCTCCCGCATCGGGATCATTCCGATTCCGAGATAGTCGGAGCGCTGGATCACGTTGTGGAGCAGGGCGCGGCTGTTGACATAGATGACCTGGGAGATCCTGTTCCAGTGGATGAGCTGCAACGTTTCGTCATTGTAAACGCTCTCGGCGGCCCGGGTCTTTGTGCTCTCACTTGGGTAGAGGACGAAGTTGTACTGATACAGCTTTTCCGGTGTCAGGTTATCCAGTTCCTTTAGAATCGGATGTCCGACCCGGCAGAAAAACTGTGTCGGGGACTGGAACAGCGGGCGCGCTTCCAGATGGCGGAAGGTGAGAAGCTCCTGGATCTTGTCTGCTTTATGGGCCGGATATATGATAAATCCGATGTCGGCGCGGTTCGTGTAGACATCCTCGATGACTTCATTTACGGTCATTTCCCGGTAGAAAAAACGGAACGGCGTGTCCGCAAGAGAGTTCACCATGCGGATAAAGGCATCGCTGGCGTGGGAACAGCTGCTGGAGGAGACCCGCAGGCGGTAAGCTTCCGAGTGTTCCTTAAAGGTGGTCTTAAAATGTTTCGCGTGCTCGATGAGGTCCCGGCTCATGTCGAGAAAGAGACGCCCGGATTCCGTCGGGATAATTCCGTTTTTTCCGCGGGTAAAGATTGTGAGCCCGTATTCTTTTTCTGTCTCCCTGAGGACCTTGCTGAGATAGGGCTGGGTCACGAAGAGGCGTTTCGCGGCGGCGGAGATGGAACCGCAGTTTGAGATCTCGATGAGGTATTCCATGTTCTGAAGATTCATAGGGGATAGTCTCCTTTCTGAAATAAAAGCCAGCCGCCCTGTGGATGTAATCCGGGAACATGATCTATAATATCACGGATATATCACAGCCCGGATAAATACTGACTTATAACGTTTTAGTTATAACGTGATGAAAACGGGAAATTTGTAAAACTCTGTAGAAATAGTATAATCAAGTGTATACCAATCAACCGGATATGTCAAACCAAACAGATATAGAAACTGGCGAGTGATCTGTAACTATTGCATTCCGGGCTATACATAAGGAGGAATCACTATGAGTACGCATCTGCAGTTGGCAAACAGTACGACGATGGCAATTCTCTGTGGAATCACCATCCTGATCGTTCTTCTCCAGCCGGTGATCTTTATGATCGTGGCATTCAAACGCGGAAAAGAACTGAACATGACAGACCAGGAAATGAAGGAAGCCGCACGAAGCAGCGCGATCTTCTCTATTATCCCGTCACTCCCGATCATCGTGAGTTACCTGCTCCTGGTTCCGTCCCTGGGCCGTTATTTCCCGTGGCTCCGCTTAAGCGTTGTAGGTTCCGCAGCATATGAGACCATGGTCGCGAATATGGCGGCAGAGGCGCTGGGCCTGGAATCCATCACCGTCCCGGACATCCCGGCTGATACTTTTGTGTTTATTTTGTTTGTTGTAACAATTGGAATTCTTGGCGGAAATATTTTCAACGTTTTCTTCTTAAAGGCGTACGATAAGAAAGTCGAGTCCATCAAGAACAGCAACGCGAAGCTCGTTCCGATCATCACGACAGCAATGTTCCTCGGTCTCTATGGAACCATGGCAGCTCCGCATTTCACAAATATCGCGAATATCCCGGCGGTTGCAGCGATCCTGGTTGCCGGTATCACATCGATCTTCGTAAACAAGTTTGCGGCGAACCACAAGAAGCTGAAAGAGTTCGCGTTCCCGCTCAGCATGATCGTTGGAATGCTCGGTGCATGTGTAGCGAATCTGCTTATTTAGGAGGAAAAACGATATGAAAGA
This sequence comes from Clostridium sp. AF28-12, assembly GCF_003435225.1. NCBI lineage: Bacteria > Bacillati > Bacillota > Clostridia > Eubacteriales > Clostridiaceae > Clostridium > Clostridium sp. AF28-12. The sequence goes on from NZ_QWGJ01000008.1 coordinate 83,314, forward strand.
TAACAGCTTTTATAATAAGATCCACAGACTTGGAAGAATCACCGTCGTCTGTGCCCTGATCAGCTTCATGGCGGTTCCTTTCGGACTTGCTGCAGTAAATGGAATTTCCATGAATATTCCGGAAATTCTGAAAAATGCGATCCCGCTTCTCCTGACATTCAGCATCAGCGGTATCTGTGAGAACCTGTCCTTCATGCCGATCATCGGAAGCGGCGCGCTCTATATGTCCTGCGTTACCGGTAATGTCAGCAATATGAAAGTTCCGGCGGCGGTCAACGCTATGGAGGTTGCAGGATACACAGCCGGAAGCGACCGCGCCGATGTCGTTGCGATCATCGCTGTTGCGGCATCCACATTCGTGACAACAGCCATTGTATTCCTGGGAATGCTGTTCTTAGCCCCGCTCTTTGAGCCGATCTACAACAACGCGTTCTTACAGCCGGCATTCCAGAACATGGTTCCGGCACTTATGGGTGCCCTGTTGTTCCCGTTCATCTTAAAGGCCCCGAAGCAGGCCATCGTTCCGATCGCACTTCCGATCATCGCGATCTTAGTGATCGGCCGCAAGGTGTTCTCCTCAAACCAGAGCTATATTATGGTCGGAGTGATCATTTTGTCGGTGATCTACTCTCTGGCACTTTATAAAAAGGGAAAAATCAGCGAGTAAAGGGAAAATAAGCGTCCTGGTCGGCGGAAAATATGAAAACGTGCGGCACAGGCGCAATTTCCTGATAAATTTAGGAAAGGAAGATCCGGAAATTCGGACAAATAATATGGATAAAAAAGAATTTGTCTTAAAAGCAGTTGCAGATAAAAAAGCTCTGATCGTCGATGTCAGCGACAAAATTTTCGACTACGCAGAGGTCGGATTCCATGAATTCAAGACCGCGAAGCTCTACGAGGAAGTCCTGAAAAAAGAGGGATTCCAGGTGGAGATGGGGGTCGGCGGCATGCCGACGGCGTTCAAGGCTGTATACGGAAGCGGAAAGCCGGTGATCGGTTTCCTCGCCGAGTATGACGCCCTGCCGGAGCTGTCCCAGGAAGGCGGCTGTACGATGCGAAAGAAAGCCGCAGGGGACAACCCGGATGGACATGGATGCGGACATAACCTCCTCGGTGCGGGTGCCATGGCGGCAGCACTTGCTGTAAAAGCTTATATCGAGGAACACCCGGAAGCGGGAACTGTGATCCTTTTTGGATGCCCGAGTGAGGAAAAGGGAGACGGAAAGGCAATCATGGCACGAGAAGGTGTATTTGACGGTGTGGATGCTGCTTTTACATGGCATCCGGGCGATAAGAATGCGATCTGGTCCGAGTCTACACTGGCGAATGTCAGCGTGTTCTTCAACTTCAAGGGTGTGACCTCCCACGCGGCGGCAGCTCCGGAACTTGGACGTTCCGCACTGGACGCTGCGGAGCTCATGAGCGTCGGCGTCAACTACCTGCGGGAGCACATTATCTCCGACGCAAGAGTCCACTACGCGTACCGCGATGTGGGGGGAATCGCCCCGAACGTTGTCCAGGGACACAGCAGAGTCCACTATTTTATCCGCGCACCAAAGTCATGGCAGGTGAAGGAAATCTACAAGCGTGTCGTTGATGTGGCAGAAGGCGCTGCAAAGATGACGGGAACCGAGATGACATACGAGCTTTACGCCGGACTTTCCGACTATATCCCGAGCCATGTCCTCTCAGAAGTTCTCCACGAGTCCATGGAGGAGATCGGTGCCCCGAAATACGACGAGGCGGACTTTGCCCTGGCATCAAAATTCTTCCATGAGACCGCGACACCGGATGAGATGGAGGCAAAGCGCGCCAATATGCGCAGAATGTTTGGCGCAAATCATATCGAGGAGATCGAGGCGCATCCGCTTCATACCGGAATCGCACCGCTTGTCTGGAACGGTAAGGTCCAGGCCGGATCTACAGACGTCGGTGATGCAAGCTATGTGATCCCGACTGCGATGTGTACGACTGCGACTGCAACTCTTGGGACTGCAGCACATACATGGCAGATGACTGCTCACGGAAATACCGGGATCGCCCATAAGGCGATGTTAAATGCCGGCGAGGCGATGGCGTTAGCAGCATTAAAGACCATGGAAAGCCCGGAGATCCTGAAAAAAGCTCATGACGAGTGGATGGCGGAGACAAACGGCGAGTACGATTGCCCGATCCCGAAAGAGGTTGGACCGAGACTGGAAGATTAAATTTCTGATTCCGGAACATAACATGAATGAAGATAAGAACCAGAGGGAGAATGACTCTTTCTGGTTCTTTTTGTGTAACAGGAAATATTCTTTCTGAATCAGAGAGAATCGCGAAATCACCTTGGCATTTCCGGCTCCTGATGCTAAGATACATATAAAGCGAGCGCGGAAAAAGGAGCGGAGTCAGGGAGATGAAGAAACACAAGGTCTACTTACAGGAGCTGTCAGCAGAGTTTTCGGAGGCAGATTATTCAAAGTTTTATGAAGTTGTCATGCGGCGGATCGAGAACGGAGAGCTTGTTCCGATGAAAAGTGCAAAGAATAACGGGAGGAAGCCGGCACTGCCGCTATGCTTTTGGGAATACGAAAAAGAAGCGGATTATACGGAGCTTTATGAGGAACTGAAATATCGGTATCATCCCAGGATCAATACGTTCTATTACCGAGAACATCCGGAATGCTACGAGAGGGACAGGGAGAAGCTGCAGCTTTTGAGCGATTATCTAAAGGATCATTCGGAGCTTTTGTTGGTTCAGGAAACAATGAATGAGCGCAGTTTTGAGATTTTCCACAGGGAGAAGTATTTCCAGAGAGAGGGCGGTCTTGAGCTTTGTAAGAGAGTTGCGATCACTCCGGAAACGCTGGCTTTTTATGAAACATCAGAGCCGCTTTCTTATTATTCCTGTTCCAAGCAGACACCGCAGAATATTCTGATCATAGAAAATAAGGACACCTTTTTTGATATTCGGAGATATATGAATTCCGGAAATGACAGGATCATGGGAAGGGAGTTCGGTACAGTGATCTACGGAGCCGGAAAAGGAATCTGGAAGACCTTTGATGATTATGTCAATGGTGCGGAACGATACTTCCTGGGAAAGAATGCATTGTTTTATTTCGGTGATCTTGATTTTGAGGGCATTCTGATTTTTGAACATTTGATCGGGCAGAAGCAGTACCGGGAGAGCGGAATCCATATTTTTAAAGAGGCGTATGAAAAGATGTTAGATAAGGCATGGCAGCTTGGGTTTTCCATACTACCGGATATGAAGGAAAAGCAGAACGCCAACATCGGAACCAGCTTTTTGTCGGCATTTGATGCGGAGCGGAGGCATCAGATCCGGGAGCTGCTTGATATGGGAAAATACATTCCACAGGAAATTTTAAATGAACATGATTGGTGATAAATGATGATCGATAAAGATTTTTTGAAAAATTTTGATCAGAGAATGAAGTGCGTCGGCCGATATTCGGTGCTTTGCAGCAACAGCTTTGATAAAAAGCTCTGGAAAGAATATGGGATCGAGACACGGGATGAGCAGATGAATATGCTGTTTACATTGCTCCTTTTCATTATGGAGTATTCCCTGCGGGAAGAAAACTGTACGATGGACGAGATCGCGTCATTTGTGGAGGACATCAGCTACGGATATTACGGGCGGAAATTAAACTTTGAGAAAAGTCAGGAATTTGCAAGGTTTATGGTGGAAGATATCCTTGGGAACAGCGGTTCTTCCATGTATTTTAAGGCCTTTGATTATGAAAAACGGACCTATCAGGACATCAATATCCGCTATATTGATAATAAGGTCGTATATCTGGAGAATGGCGTCAGGAGAACCTCCTACTATCTGACAGACGAGGGCTATAACATGATCCTCGCCACGATGGAGATGGAAAACAACTTAAAACTTTCCGTCCATGAGATGCTTTTTAAGCTTCATATGGAAAAGGCGGATTACAATCGCGCTGTTGATGACATCAAAAATATTTTCGGTCAGCTGCGCAAACAGAGCCAGAAGATCGAGGAGGCAATTTTAGCCGTCCGGAGAAACGCTTTATCCTATTCCGTGGAAGAGTATGGAAAATTAGTGGAGGACAATATCAGCACCGTGGTGGAGACCAGGGAAAAGTTCCGGCTCCACCGCGATTTTATTGAAGAAAAAATTGAAGGATTCGAAGAAAAGCAGATGAATGCGGAAGAGTTCACGGAAAAAGAAAAAGCGAATCTGGGAAATCTCAGAACGATCGGACGGTATCTGACGCAGACGCTGGACGAGCATCAGCGAATTCTGGGACAGCACTTTGACCTGAAGAAACTGTACGATGAGGAGTTGGAAAATTATTCCAATATGACATTGGTGCAGCGGTTTCCGTTCCGGAGCGATGTCTATGACAAGATTTTGAAGGATGCGTCACTTCTGAAAAACGCGGATAAAATATTTGCGCCCCTGTTTAGCAGCCGGATAAATAAGATTTTCAACCCTGAAAAAATGATGGAATATCAGAAAAAGCTAAAGAAATCAGATGTGGAAGATGAGTCTATGGAACTGGATTTTGATGAGGAAAAATACAACCGGGAAAAGGAGCAGCGCAGGCAGGAACGGATGAAAAAATATGAGGGCTGCGTCAATGTGATCCTGGAACAGCTGGTAATCCATAAGGAAACGACACTGGAAACATTAAATATCAGCTGTAAAGAGGAAGAACGGGAACGGCTGCTTCCAACTGCGGAAATATTCAGGGAAGTCATCATCGAGTTCCTGACAGCCGGAACGATCGATATCGGGACGATTCAGAAAGAACAGACAGACTATCTCATGGATGCCTCAGAGGGCTTTGTACTGAATGAGATGCTTCTGGCTATTCTGGAAGACCGGAGATACCGGAAAATCGGGAAGATCCATATATTCCCAATGGAAGACGGGAAACATGTACATTTTAAAAACGTGATGGACGAAGCCGGGAACCGGAGAAATTTCAAATGTTCTAACGTGGGCTTTTGCTATGAGGAGAGATAAGAGATGGCATACGAAGCAGAGATGATCACATACAGCCAGAAAATATTTTACTACCTTTTGTGCCATGGAGCATTAAGTGATCTGGACGCGGGAGTCAATGATCTGTACCGCGCATATGTGGAGCACGAGGAGGTCATGAATTTAGTAAAAAATCAGGCGGAGATTGCGGATTGTAAGATCGAGAGATACGGAACCACGATCTATCTGATGCCGGATATCGACAATAAATATCTTGGATTTACGAAGGCAGATCTGAAAAAAGAATTATGTAAACCCAATGCCACGGACCGGGACTACTATCTGGCTCAGTTTGTGATCCTGACGCTGCTTGCAGAATTCTATGACGGACAGGGAAGTACCAGCAAATCCAGAGAATTCCTGAAACTCGGAGAGCTGCAGAATATCGTGTCGGAGCGGTTGAAGGCGGGACTCGCGCTTGAACAGGAGAGAGAGCAGGATGGAACAAATCTTTACACCGAGATGTACGAAACGGTTCTGGATTATAAGAGCATGAGTGAAGCTTATGAATCGTTAAAGAGTGTGGAGGCAGGCAGCCGGTCAAAGTATACGAAGGAAGGATATGTGAGCATTATCTGTAATTTTTTGGACCGGCAGGGGCTGATCATCTTTATCCCGGAAGATGAGATGATCAAGACCACAGCAAAACTCGACAACATTATGGAATACAAGATCCTGAACAAGGAAAATTACGCAAGGATCATGGAGACATTGGGGGAGACACATGAGTAAGATATCGCGGATCCGGATTTTAAACCTGAATTACAATAATAATACCATAAAGATCGACGACGAAACCTTTGATCTCGGTGGTCAGAATACGCTGATCTCCCTGCGCAACGGCGGTGGGAAAAGCGTACTGGTGCAGATGATCGTGAGTCTTTTTGTGAACCGGACATACCGGGATTTCGGAGATCGGCCGTTTAAGAGTTATTTTACGACGAACCGTCCGACGTTCCTCATGACGGAATGGATCCTTGACAATGGAATCGATCGTTTTCTGGCGGGGATGATGGTGCGGAAAAACCAGAAGGAAGATAATGACACGGAAGAGTTGGAAATGTACACATTTACCGGGAGCTATTCGAATGGCTGTAAATATGACCTTGACAATCTTCCGATCATTCGACAGGACGGAAATAAAAAGATCCTGAAGGGCTTCGGAGAATGCAAAAATCTTCTGGAAGAGATCAGCAGGAATGAACCGGGAGATTTCCGACTGTATGATATGGCGAGCCAGTACGGGAGACGCCAGTATTTTTCCACACTCCGCCAGTATCAGATCAACAATAAGGAATGGGAGAGCATTATTCGGAAGGTAAACCAGAAGGAGTCCGGACTTTCGGAGCTGTTCCAGAACGCTAAGGACGAGAAGGATCTGGTGGAAAACTGGTTTCTGCGTCCCATCGAGGATAAATTAAATCAGGAAAAGAATAAGATCGACGAGTTCCGGAAGCTGGCATTCCAGTTTATTGAACAGTACCGGAGCAATCAGTCGAAGATCCTCCGCAAGGGGATCATTGAGCAGTATTTTGAGGACACGAAACCGCTGAAAGATATGATTGATGATTATGCGCAGAAAGACCGGGACGCTGTGAATCTCAGAACGGAGATGATTCTCTATGCGAAGTCGCTCCGGAAAGAACTGGATCGGCTGCAGACAGAGATTGCTGCCGGTCAGGAGAAGTTCGAACAGATCGAGAGAGAGCAGAGACAGATCGTTTATGAACAGCTCTCCTACCAGATCTATCTCAGTGAGGACCAGAAAACGGAGATCCTTTCACAGAGAGCGCAGCAGGAGATCGAGATCACAAGACTCACTTCTCTGAAAAATCATCTGCTGCGGAAGATCGATACATATGATCTTCATAAGATCTATCTGGAATTAAAGGACTTTGAACGCCAGAAGGCGGAGGTGGATGCGAAGCTTCAGGTGCTCTTGCAGAAGACGGAAGAATCGAAGGATGAGATCGAGAAGATCGGATGCCGGTTATATGCACTGTACTCGGAAAATGCCAAAAAGCTGAAGGATCAGAGACAGTCGGAGGAGAAAACACTTGCAGAAACGGAAAGAGCCCGGGAAAATGCGGAACGGGAGCGGGACGAGAAGGAGCGGGAGATCCGGAAATTAAGCGGAGATATCGGAGCGAAAGAGAGCAGAGTCAGGAGCTATGATGAGGTGGAAGACTCCTTTAACCGGGAGTTTAGCACCGGTCTCAGGAGAAACCTCCTTGGGCTTTATGAAGATGGAGCGCTGGAGATTTTCCGGAAGGAGATCGATGCGGGACTGCAGGAGAAGAAAAATAAGTCGGTGAAATATGCCCGGAAACTCATGGAACAGGAACAAACCCGAAAAAAGCTTTCTCAGGAAGCTTCGGACGGAACTGTGACGTTAAATGACATTGCCCATAAGTTAGACCATGTTTCTGAGAAACTTGCAGATCTGGAAAGACAAAAAACGGAACGTCTGAGGATCATGAAATACGTCAATGTGGACGAAGAACATCTTGACAGAAGAGATCTGATCCTGGATCAGCTTGACGGAAAGATCAGGGAACTGGATGTCGCAAGAAGCAGCTTGATCCAGAAAAAAGGAGATCAGGAAAAGCATTTCAGACAGTTAAAAGAGGGAAAGACCACGGAGCTTCCGGAAAACATCAGGACTTATATGGAGCAGAACGGGATCGACCTTGTATACGGAATGGAATGGCTCTCGAAAAATGGCAGGACGGCCACGGAAAATGCCGAACTTGTGAAGAAGAATCCGTTTATCCCCTACTCGATCCTGATGGAGCGGTCGGTCCTTGAGCGGTTTCAAAAGAACGGGGAGGAATTGTATACAAGCTTCCCGATCCCGATCATCGTGAAGGAAGAGCTGGAACAGGAGCAGGAACATGTGGATCCCAGGTTTGCGGATTATGGGAATGTACATTTTTATGTCATGTTCAACACACATCTTCTTGACCGGGAGGAGCTGGAAAAGATTCTGGAGAAGATCCGCCGGGAGATCGAAGATCTGAAAAAGGCGGTGGAGGACAAGGACGCCGATCTTGAGACCTACAGAAACTACCGGAGTGTGGTTGAAAATCAGACGTTCAGTATAATTCTCTGTCAGCAGACAGAAAAAGAGATCAGTAGTCTGAAGGATGAGAGGACAGCCTTAAAAGGACGTCTGGAAGAGATCTATCGGGAGCAGAGCAGGCTGGAAGAGGAGAAAAAAGAGATCGAAACGCTTGCGGATACGGTAAAGGAACAGATCGACGGCTTAAAGAGAATGGACGTACAGTTTGAGATCCTCCTAAAAAAATATGATCAGTATGAGACGGACCGGACAAGTCTGGAACGCCTGAAAAAGGAGAATCATGAGCTTACGGAGAAGCAGACAGCGCTTTCCGTGCGTCTGGGTGAACTCCGGGAACAGGAGATGGGACTTAGGGCACTGGTGAAGGAATTTGCGGAGAAGATCGACCGCGAGGAGAAGAAACAGGCGGAATTTGAAGAGATCGCGAGAACAGCGGAGAACAGGGATTTGTCTTCCTTGGAGCAGATGACTTCGGAAGAGCTGGAAGCGAGATACTATGCGCTGACAAAGGTGATATCGGACAGTGTGGAAGAGCTTAAAAAGTCACAGACGGACTGGATCGGAAGAATCAGCGGGAAGAGGACGGAGCTCAAAAAGAAAAATGAGGACAGTCAGATTCCGGAGAAAGAATACCAGAGTCTCGTGTGCCCGGAAGAACAGTATGACGCATGGAAACGGCAGAAAAAGCAGACGGAGAGGGAACTCAACAAAGCGAATGAAGAAAATACGGCTCTTGGAAGAAAAGAAGGTGCGCTGACAACAACGATCACGCTCTATATGAGGAATCTGAAAAAGGAAACCGGATATGAGCAGCCGGCAGAGAGAAAGACGATCACAGATACGGAATTCGAAAAACGTCTGAATCTCAAGGAATATGAGCTTACGGCACATCAGAAAAAATTGAGTCAGCTTCGGGAGAGAAATATACAGATAGCTTCGCAGGCGGCAGGCGTGGAGGAGTATGTGGATGAGCCGATTCCTGCAGAGTTGATTTCTGGAGATGGTCTGAGTTCCGCAGATGAACGGATGTCTGTGGAGCGTTCGATCGCGTCAGGTGGTCTGATTCCAGAGAGTGGGGCTGACGCGTATTCGGAAACCGGAGAGAATAAAATTCTTTTGGCCATTCAGGAGCGGATCCCGGATGTGCGGAATGAGGAAATGGATGTCATAAAAGGGTACCAGAAGGAGATCCGCAGGAAGATTACGGAGAGTTCCAAGGCACTGGACCGGTGCAGGGGTGACGTATCAGAGATAATCCGTGAGATTGCGTCCGGAAAAACGTACGCGGATGATTACTTTAAGAAGACTTTCGAAAGTCTGCTCTCCCAGACAGCCAGCCCGCGGAATCTGTTCAGGCAGTTTGAAATGAACCGGCAGGCGTACGAAAATCAGCTGGAAAAACTGAAGATCGATCTCGCCCATATCGATGACGAACAGAAAAATCTGGAAATGATGTTTCTGGAATACGTTGAGCAGATCAATGCGAATATCGGCATGATCGATAAGAACTCTACGATCTCTGTGAGGGGAAGAAGTCTGAAGATGTTGCGGATCCAGGTGCCTGACTGGGAGACGGAGAGAGAGCATTTCCGGCTGAAGCTGCATGACTATTTTGAAAATATCGTGAAGCTTGGAATCGAGACGATCGAAAAAAATGGAAACCTGACAGAGTTTCTGGGAAGAGTGATCACCACCAGAAAACTGTATGACGATGTTGCTGGGATCCAGAACGTGAAGATCCGGCTGTACAAGATCGAGGCGGAGCGCGAAGTGCCGATCTCCTGGTCCGAGGTATCCGCCAACTCCGGCGGCGAAGGTTTCCTGTCCGCCTTCGTGATCCTGACCTGCCTTTTAAGCTATATGCGGCGCGATGAGACGGATCTCTTTACCTCCGGAGAGGAAGGAAAGACCCTGATCATGGACAACCCGTTTGCCCAGACAAATGCGGAGCATCTCTTAAAACCCCTGATCGAGATGGCAAAAAAGACAAACACGCAGTTGATCTGTCTTTCCGGCTTAGGCGGCGATTCCATTTACAACCGGTTTGATAATATCTATGTATTAAAGCTTGTCGAATCCAGTATCCGGAATGGGGTACAGAGAGTGGATGTGACCCATATGAAGGGTGAGGAGACGAAACGGATGGTATTGTCGGAGTTTAAGATGGAGCAGATGAGTTTGTTTGAGATGATGGAAGAGTAACAGCCAGAGTAACTGTTCAGTAGGTCTGTGCATTTACTGCGCTGACCGTAAGAAAACTTAGAATAGAAGGCAAAAATCCTATCGGCACAGCCGATTTGGAATGGATTTTTGCACGTAACTGTGAGGGTACTGAACAGTTACCAGCCAGGGCATATTTCCAGGACAGAAAAGGAGTAAGAATGTTTTGAACATACAGATTTTTGGCACAAAAAAGTGCAATGATACAAAGAAGGCGGAGCGTTTTTTTAAAGAGCGCGGTATCAAATACCAGTTTATTGACATGAAAGAGAAGGGAATGAGCAAAGGCGAGTTTCGTTCAGTTGCAGAGGTCAACGGCGGAATCGAAAATATGGTCAACTGGGATGGAAAAGATAAGGATACGCTTGCACTGATCAAGTATATCGCGGATGAGGATAAGTTAGAGAAGATTCTGGAAAATCCGTCCGTGATCAGGACGCCGGTTGTAAGAAACGGGAAACAGTCCACACTGGGGTATCAGCCGGAGGTGTGGAAGGAATGGAAGTAATAAGCGGCAGATAGGAGCAGGATGGGAGTGGCTTATCTGCTCATGCTCAGAACACAACTGAAATGAGATCATTTACTGGAAAAGAGGAAATTTTTATGAAACAGGAAACCATAGACAGAATCCGCAAATTCACCGATGACCGCGACTGGGAGCAGTTTCATTCTGCCGAGAACCTTGCGAAATCCATCGTCATCGAGGCAGCAGAACTCCTGGAGTGCTTCCAGTGGAACGATGAGGAGTATGACCTGCAGCATGTAAAAGAGGAGCTGGCGGATGTGATCGTATACTCCCAGAACCTTTTGGACAAGCTGGGACTTGACGTGGATGAAATCGTGAATATGAAGATGGGAATGAACGAGAGGAAGTATCCGGTGGAGAAGGCGAAGGGGAAGTCGGCGAAGTATGATTGCTTGTGAAAGAGTGTAGATATCGCCCAATGGACTGATTCTGAACAGAGGTTATCGCTGGGCATTTAGAATGAAAGAAGCACCAGAACCGGTGATATGCCGGAAATGGTGCTTCAAGTCTATTTTGAGGTTTCGACCTCCCTGTCGTTAAGATATTCTGCAAGACTGTAATACAGCTCTCCCTCTCTTCCGCGTGTCTGTTTTGCTGCCGTCATGGAATTTAAGATCGCTTCCTGTTCGGCTTCCGCCGCAGCAAGAAAAGCCCGGTTGATCACATGCTCCGGGATTGCTGATATCTGGAGCAGCTCCTCCTCGCGACCGGATGGGATCCGGTTTGCGGTTGTAAAGCCGATCATGACTTCCCCGCTTCCATGTCCCGTATAACCGCCGGTTCGTGCGATGCCAACCCCTGTTCTTTTCAGGATCCGTTTGAGCTGACGGCTTGTCAATGGGAGATCGGTAGCAAGAATGCTCATGATCGAACCTTTGTCTTCTTCGGATGCAGCCATATCATTCTTTTCCTGCTTCCATTCCAGAATTTTTGGACCAACAGCCTCTCCGTTGAGTACAAAATCTTCGGTTGCACCAAAGTTTGACTGGACCAGAACGCCGATGGTGTATTCCTTTTCACCAATACAGATCACGCGGGATGAAGAGCCGATTCCACCCTTCATGCCGTAGCAGATGGTACCGGCACCGGCACCGACATCCCCTTCTTCGAACTCTTCGGCAGCAGCCGCAAAAGCCTGCCGCACTTCTTTTTCACCAACTGCACGTTTCTGGATCTGGTTGATCCGGCAGTCATTGCACTCGCCAACGACCGGATTAATGCTCATTGGTTCCAGCCCATCATTCTGGCACTGCTCGATCACGATACCGGCAAGTGCATCCCAAACCTTTCCGACATTTAACGTATTTGTAAGGGCGATCGGTGTTTCAAGAGTCCCAAGCTCTTCTACCTGTACCAGACCGGCACTTTTTCCAAATCCATTGTGGACATAGGCTGCCGCCGTATAGTGATTTGCAAATGCATTGTCCGGTCCAGGGATGATCACGGTCACACCGGTATGATTTTCTTCTGTGTTCACAGTACAGTGTCCTACCAGTACACCAGGTACATCCGTAATCGCATTTCTTTTACCTGTTTTCACTCTTCCGGGTATGATTCCGAAGTCCCGAATCCGTTTTTTCTCCACGTTGCTTTCCTCCTTGGATTTTGTCGACTGTTTCTAATGATTGTATCATAGTTTTTGAGAAATAAAAACAGGACGAGGGGAATTTTCACATCAATCGTATTTATAGGATATTTTATTTACCAACATCCAACGGTGAAATGTTGTCGATAAGCACTTTGCCATTTTTTATGTTAATAGGAAGAAGGAACTATTAAACACGGCAAAATAAAAGTTGAATATTTCATGATAAAATGGATTTATTGCCGATATTATGGTATACTTATAAAAATAGATTTGTGACTGGAAAAGTGATCGCATGAAGAATGTGAGGGAAACTATGCTTGAAAATAAATTAGGTATTACAGATTCTACAGAATTAGCAAGAATGGAAGAAAGAATCAGTAAGCAAAAAGCGCTTGAAATGTTTGAAAGTGGCTTTTTTGAGACATTAGAACCAGGGACTTATAAAAGTCTTGCGATGATCCATCAATGTCTTTTTGATGAGATTTATGATTTTGCCGGTAAATTACGAAAGGTTAATATTTCAAAAGGAAATTTTAGATTTGCTCCGCTGATGTATTTGGAAACAGCGTTACAGAATATAGACAAAATGCCACAGTCAACTTTTGATGAAATTGTCGAAAAATATGTTGAAATGAACGTGGCTCATCCGTTCCGAGAGGGAAATGGGAGAAGTACAAGAATATGGCTTGACTTGATGTTGAAAAAAGAAATCGGCTATGTGGTTGACTGGAGCAAGGTGGATAAAGAAGATTATCTGCTTGCCATGGAGCGAAGTCCTATCAAAGATATCGAAATAAAGTTTCTTCTGAAAAATGCACTTACGGATCATGTAAATGATCGAGAAATTTATATGAAGGGTATTGATCACAGTTATTACTATGAAGGTTATTATGTGTTTAAGATGGAAAATTTGACGGACACAAAGGATTAACTTGATTTAGCGTTAGAAAAGTGGAGGGATATGGATGCAATATCGTTCAGTTAATGAAATAGCGAAAAAATGGAATGTGTCGGAACGAAGCGTTCGAAATTACTGCGCTCAAGGACGAGTAGACGGTGTGTTTCTTAACGGCAAGACTTGGAATATTCCCGAAAATGCAGAGAAGCCGGAGCGTTCCAATAAAAAGAAAGAACAGCCGATTACCTTGCTGGATATTTTGCAGGAGCAGAAGGTAAGTAAGTATTCCGGAGGCATTTACCATAAGACACAGATTGATTTAACATATAACTCCAATCATATCGAGGGCAGCCGTTTGACCCATGATCAGACCAGATACATCTTTGAAACCAATACCATTGGTGTAGAAAAAGAAGTGCTGAATGTGGACGATGTGATTGAAACAGCAAATCACTTCCGCTGTATTGATATGATTATTGGTCATGCAAAGGCAGCACTGACAGAGAAGTTTATCAAGGAACTTCACTTGATTCTGAAAAGTGGTACCAGTGATTCCAGAAAAGATTGGTTCGCTGTAGGCGATTATAAAACAATGCCGAATGAAGTTGGCGGCGTGGCAACCGCACTTCCGGAAGAAGCTGCCGATAAAATGAAGGTCTTGCTGACGGAATATAACGCCAAGGAAGAAAAGACCTTTGAGGATATTCTGGACTTCCATGTGAAGTTTGAGCGGATCCATCCGTTCCAGAACGGCAATGGCCGTGTGGGCAGATTGATCATGTTTAAGGAGTGCCTGAAATACAATATCGTTCCGTTTATCATTGAGGATAATTTGAAGCTGTCCTATTATAGTGGATTGAAGGAATGGGACAACGAAAAAGGCTATTTGACCGATACCTGCCTGACTGAACAGGACAAGTATAAGGAGTATTTGGATTATTTTAGGATTGCTTATTAAAAGTGGTTCAAAGAGTAAAGTAAAAGGGCAAATTCGCATTTTGAGATAATTAGATGACATACATTTTAAAGACAGGAGTAAGTACATGTTCTATACCAAATATAGATTGATAAGGATGGAATAAAAAGCATGGAGAAATTGATCTTTTCGCTGGTTTTGCTATTGACTACAAAAATCATTTATCTGATCACAGGAAGAAACCGACGGCAGATAGCGCGTATCCCCAAAGGGATGGCAATCTTATGCCAGCCGCCAGGACGACGGTATGTCGCTTATGCAGTAGGCGTATTCCAACTTCTTTTTGTTACCTTTTTCCTCGTACTTTACATAAAAGACGGCGCACCTGCAGAAGCGCGGCTGATGTGGAGCCTGCTCGTCATAACTTCAATCTTGAGCTGCATGCTTCTGATTTTCAGCGGGAATGTGGCAGGTCGGGACTGCGTTTATTTTAACAGCAGGGAAGTCCGGATTGAAAAGCCCTTTCGCAAGTCCAGAACCTTTCAGTGGGAGGAAATCCGAAAAGTAGACGGTAACTTTGACAATGCAGTCAACTTATATCTTCTGGATGGAACCAAGGTTCTTACCGCAAGGCTCGGAATGGTAAATTATGATGTATTTTGCGATATGATCAAGAAAACATGCCCAGAAAAGATTGCCAGCTACTATCGTTCCCATATGTACAAAGAACCGCAAAAATGTATTCTACGCTATGGCTCCGAGTATTATCTTCTGGCAGCTATGGGCATCGGCATTCTCCTGATTTATATGGCAACTCTGGTGCCCGCAGCAGCGGAGAACAGCATCATACAGCAGTTTCTGCAGGGTGATTTCTCCCAGAGGTTTGCGCTTTGGTTTGCACCTGTCTGCGGAGTCATCAGTATCGTGTTCCTGGTCGTGATGCTCAATACAAATATCCGGTATTCACAGGAAAAAATGACCATCAAATACCCACTGCACAGAAAACGTGAACTTTACTGGGGAAACATCCAAAGAATCGAAATGGCTGCAGTGGAAAAAACGGAAAAAGCGGAATGGATGAAGCTGCGGCTGTACACACGGGAAGGTACTTACAAGATCAGTTTCAAATTCCTGACACATGGAAAAGATGAATTTTTATCCATGCTTTTCAAGATGATTCAAAAATATGGAATTTCCTGCATGCAAACAGATAAATAAACAGAGTTAAGACGGAGATCGGAGCGACTAAGCGAAAGAAAATCCGTACTGTGGACTTCTGCGACACACTGGCGGCAATTCTTAAGACAGCCAAAGCCGAACAGCACAAAAACTGCTTCCGATACGGAGAACTGTACAGCCTCAACTATTACAGTGAGGTCAAAGAAAAAGACCGTACTTATTACGAGGTTTACAGTCTGCCGAGAACGGAAGAAGTCCCTGAGGGATATATTGCCAGATAAAATAAATGCACTTTGGGAATAGATTCTTTTGTTAGTTATATGACGAACAGTACATAAGCCTTGAGGTTTAAGGAGACAGAATGGTATATTGTGATTTCAGTAATAGTTTATATAAACAAAAGATACGATTATCGGAGATGCAGATTATTTTACAGCGTTAAATGATGTTGAAAAATATGCTCTCGATTCAAAGAAAGATAGCGTTTTAGTTAAGGGACTTTCATTAAGTGAATTGGAAAGTTTAAGGGGATAAACATTTCAATCAAATTGAAATTTGCGAAGGAAGTGCAATGATAGAATTAAATTCTAAGATTAAGAATGCTCTAATTAAAATTGGCTTTATTGAGCGATATGAAGAATTGTCTAATAAATTTAATGCTAAAAGAACACCTTCAAGTAATCGTTTGGCTTATATTGATAGTGAAGAGGTCATGGAGACAATTCAAGATTTAGGCTATTCTCCGGTGTTTGATGTAAAAGAAAAATTTTATAAAATCAAGGAAGAACAAATTGGAAAGATTACTTTGGAAGTTCATATTATTCTGAGATATGGAATGGTAGATTTAGTTTGGATAGTCAGAGAAAATGGAGAATTGCTTCTTGGGGCTCCTTGGGGAACATATTCAAGGAGACTTATTGATAATAATTACAGGATAAAAAAACCTATCATAGGAACATATGAGGATTTAGAAGAAATTTTGAAAATTACTTTTAAAATGTATGAAGACTTTAAGAGTACATTAACTGGTAATTAGCTTATTTAGCCATTCTGGCAAAAGATTAAAACTAGAAGGATATAAACAAGCATCATTAGCTGTATTTTATGTCAAATTATATAAATATATGATTTGTATACGAGGATAGAGAACAATGAATTCTGATATGACAAAGTATTGTTATCAACATTTTGAAAATGCTTACAATATTGGGTGGAATACAAATTTTGATAGTACAGTGGAAAGTAAAGAGACATTTAATTCAATATTCATAGAAAAGTTGACTTCTTATTGTGAGAATCCATTAAATAGCGACTTGAATGGTGTATGTCGTGAAACAGAGATTGATGGAAAAAAGTATGTAAAAGGGTTTGGAGAAATACGTATCATTGATTTAAAAAAGAAAATAAGATATGCAGCTCCTAATGTTATTATAGATGATATATTAAGTGGAAAATATATACCGCCAATAGAATTTATTGATGCAGTTTTAACAGGACCGACTTTTGATTCTGAAGAATATCAGGAATTTTATTTGAATTATTCGGAAAAAAACTTTTGGGGAGAAAACGAAGAAAATTTTGAAAAAATAGCTAAGGTATTGGAATTGGCAGGAGATTTGGAGGGCTTTAAAGATTATATTTTGAATAACGATTTAATAAATATAGTTGTCCCTGAAGGTTCGTTACTTAATTATGCAATCACAGAAGGGAAAGAAAAGGAAGCACTTTGGCTTATTGAAAATGGTATAGATATTAATGCTTTTGACGGTTTGGAACTTATGACGGCAATAAAAAAGAACAATAATATAATTGCAAAAAAATTAATAGATGAAGGTATTGTTATTAATAGTAGAGAGATGAACGATAATCCTTTAGTTAGTGCGATTCGTTTTTCAAATGCCTTTCTTGTAGAGGAACTTATGAAAAATTACAGGGATTTGATAGTAGCTTATTCAAACGAATATGTAAGAAATTGTAGTGTTTTAGATATTGCTGAAAGAACGAAAAATGAAAAAATAATAAATATAGTTAAGAAGTATTTAGTATGATCTATTGATGTTAACATAAATTCAAAAAATTTGATAATAGTTGCTTTTCAGGTTTAAGTTCGTAAGAGAATAATAATTTTTTGATATGTTTATAGGTTGCTATGGAGATTAAACTAATAGAACAATTAGGACTTAATGATTTAGATGTAGTGGAAGCGTTGATAGATGATTTAGAAAATGCCGTAAGTTTATTTAATTGATTGGAAAATATAAATGTGAGTAAAAATGTAAGAGAGTTTTTTGAAAAAATGCAAGAATTTTTTCCATCAACGAAGAATGCATACATTGAAAGTGTAAAAGAATATGGAGAAGTATTAGAAACAGTTGTAATAGAAGATATTTTTATGCCGGAGCTTTTAACATTATTAGCTAAGAATGAAGATGCTGAATTATTAAGCAATATGTTTAATTATTTTGAAGAAATATTAAATAAGAATGATTCACATTTGATTAATATTTTTTCTGTTACTGTGTTAGAAATTTTAGGAAATGATAAGGCAATTCTAAAGGTGGCTAAGCAATATATGGGAGAAAAAACTGCATTGCTCCAAATGAAAGTTGATAAAGAATTGGGAAGATTATAAAAAAAATGGCGTCCCAGCTTGGACTTCCGTTAGTGCCGGACACTAGCTATTATTATCCCCGTTTTTATCTTGGACTGCTGGAAGGCGAGTATAGTGGTCCTTTTGACAGAAAGGATGGTACAGCCAATGGATAAGCCCACAGTACAGGATATTTTTCATCGTTTTTATCCGGCATACCTTGATCAATATTCACCTTCCCCTGTACAGGCAAAGGTTGCACATAACATCATGAACTGCAAGACCGGTGCCTATGGTGCAAATGTATGTGTATGTGAGGATTGTGGCTTCGTACAGATTCATTACAATTCCTTCCGTAACCGTTGCTGCCCCATGTGTCAGGCTGTTCCGAAAGAAATGTGGATGGATACACGCAGAGAGGATGTCCTTGATGCTCCTTATTTCCATCTGGTTTTTACGGTTCCTGATATTTTAAACCCTGTCATTTACAGCAACCAGAGACTTCTTTATGATGCCTTATACCATGCAGCTTCCTCCACAATCAGCGAACTGACTGCCGACCCAAAACGTCTCGGCGCAAAGGTGGGATACATCTGCATTTTACATACATGGGGTTCTGAAATGAACTTTCATCCCCACATTCATACCATCCTGCTGGGTGGAGGACTGGCTTCCAGCAACCAGTGGAAGGACAATGGTGAAAATTTCTTTCTTCCCATCCGGGTCATCTCCAAAGTGTTCCGCGGAAAATATCTGGAGGAACTAAAGAGGT
Source organism: Clostridium sp. AF28-12 (assembly GCF_003435225.1). NCBI lineage: Bacteria > Bacillati > Bacillota > Clostridia > Eubacteriales > Clostridiaceae > Clostridium > Clostridium sp. AF28-12. The sequence continues at coordinate 102,114 of NZ_QWGJ01000008.1, forward strand.
TGTGGAAAGAGGATAAGCTGGTATTTCATGGTACTGCAGAAAAATTTCGTAACCATTATACGTTCAAGGAGCTTTTAGATTCCTGTTATGGTATGGACTGGATTCCTCATTGTAAAAAGACATTCAATGGTGCTCAAACAGTAATGAAATACCTTGGTAAGTATACTCATCGCATTGCTGTCAGCAATCACCGCATCGTCCGTATGGATGATGATACCGTTACATTCTTAGTAAAGGATTACCGTAATGAGGGACAGTGGAAGGAACTGACCATTTCGGGTGTAGAGTTTGTCCGGCGGTTTCTCATGCATGTACCACCAAGGCGTTTTGTCCGCATCAGGCACTACGGACTGCTATGTTTCCGTACTAAAAACCAGAAGCTCACCCTTTGCAGAAAATTACTTGGATGTAAGAAGTATCTTTCAAAGCTTCGTGACATGGAAATGCCTGAAATATTGGAACATCTTTATGGCATCAAAGTTTGTGCGTGTAAAGCATGTGGTGGGCATCTCGGAAAGCCACAGATGAGAATGCCACTGCGCTGCTAAAGAGCAACATCTAATACTTTCAAAAGCCTCAGTTTCTGAGGTTTTATCGTCATGCCCATTTGCCTGTTTTTTATAAAATGTTGTAGCTTTCATACCGAGAATCATATATAATCATGGACAGGAACAAAGAATTGAAAGTCCATAGGTTGCGGCTACCCGGACGCTCACTTTGTTCAATTAGGTCAACTCGAAAATGGTGTAAACGAAGGGGCAGTTCTCTGCAATGTCAAAACTGCTTTTTCGTTTACCCCATCATCGATTGTAACCTAAAGAATTAAAGGAGACATTTTTAATGACTATGAACAAGGGTGTTTCCGTAAGAATAAACAGGATAAATCTCAATAGGGAGAAGTGTGAAAAATGATAGAGGCGTTCTTGGATTTCTTTCAATTATATACGATGGATGCCGATTATTTACCAGACTTTTGGCTTACAATGATACTTCTTTATCTGAATGCAGGTCTGTATCTTAACGACCTATATAATCTGGTGAAGCGCAAGTCAAAAGCGGAAACATTCAGTCTGATGGCGATACCAGGAGTCTTTGCAGTAATTTTCGTGTCGATACTATCAATTTTTGAGCATGTACCGAATCTGCAGAGCATAGCTTCACAGGACAAACGCCTGAGCCTGCTTATAACGGCAATACAGCCACAAACGAATCTTGCGCTGCTTCTTATTGTATTTCTTTATCCGATTCTATGGGGAATCGGGCTCTTACGACAAAGGAGGCATGAGCATGGCAGCCGCAAACGCTGGGTGCTGTCCTGTATTCCTGATTATATTGCATGGATCATATTGATGTTGGGCATCGGTTATCACCTGTTTTTCGGGGAAAATATCCTGAATAGTGTTCTGGAAAATGCGAAGGAGGGAGATTTGCTGGCCCTTTCTGGTTCCCACGGAACTTGGCTCTATATATGGATGTATGGAATTTATATCCTTGCATGTAAGGAAGCGGTGCTGCTTGTCGGCCTTTTATCTGAACTTTTGCTTATGCGGATTCCGCTTCGCTACCATAGTGGGCAGAATGCTGTTACCTTTGTCAGCTTTTATTATCTGTTTTGCCAGAATGCCATTTTTCGTGGGATTTCCCTGCTGGAAGCTGCGTTGGTGATTCCGCTTTGTGGAGTGATGCTTCGGGAAGCGGCATCGCCTTTCAGCGATTACTCGTCGACTATGATATACGCAGCCATTTTGCTGCTGACAGGCGCAGTGTTTGTCGTTCTTATCACCATTGGTCCGGTCATGCGGACACTTTCCTGCTTCGATGCATGGGGACAGCGCAAGCAGATCAGAGAGCTTTTCTGTACGGAATATTTTCTCATGCAGCCAGTTTCCAGCAACAGATCGTTCACGGTCACTCATCATTTTATCATTGACGAACAGGACGCCGCTGGTGTTTACTATCTTCCGCTTCTCACAGACATCAGCGGATGGGCCTCCCCGAGAAAGAAAGCAGGCAAATGGAAAATGCTCTCTTTCGCAGATGGCAGAACCCTTGAATTGTCAGAACACGAGGCAGAAGCCGCCAAGGAAATGCTCTCTTATGCATCCAACCGTCTCTATGCCCAGAAGATAACTGGAGAAAATTGGAGCAATAAAAACAATATGCCTGGCACAGAGGAAACCTGGAACCCACTCATAAGTCCGGCAACAACGATGTATCAGAAACTGGTCAAGATATTTTTAGGTCTGATGGTTATTCTTTTTATGATGAGCTATCAGATACTGAAGTAATTGAAAAAAGAAGAAGCAGGCAAACGAGTATATGACTATCAAGAGGGCGATTATATGAAGCTTTGGATTGAATAACATATAATTTCAAGTTTGTCGGATTGTAAAGACAGAGCCTTATGCAAGGTGCAGGAGAAAGACTCTGCTCGGGTTAAGGGCGAAGCGCCTTAGCCGGTCAAGGGTGCAACCATTGCCCAGTTAGTGGCGTTTCGCCACTAAGTACTGGGTATTGCTTGTAGCAGAGCTTCACAGGATGAAGCTTAAAATATTAAGAAAATTGATACAACTAAATGATAACCTAAGTGGAAAAAGTCTTTAGTAAAATGAGAAAATCGAGCTGTTTTACTAAGATTTTTACTAAATCTGAATGATAAGATATACGAGTTTATGCCACGATATGCGACGAAAACGAAGAAAACAATCTATCACAGCAAATCGTAGAAAGTGGTGTAAAATCAAGGAAAATCAGTATTTTCAAGGAGTTTTTAAGGCATGATAAAAATACTTTTCATATGCCTCGGCAACATCTGTCGAAGCCCACTCGCCGAGTTCTACTTTAAAGACCTCGTAGCAAAACACAACCTTTCCGCTGAATTTTATATCGAATCCGCGGCGACCTCCTATGAGGAGACCGGAAACCCGGTACATCCCGGAACGCGAAAGAAGCTGGCGGCGGCAGGTATCTCCTGCGCGGGAAAGACCGCGAGATGTATGGAGAGGGAGGATTACCGGAAATTCGATTATCTGATCGGGATGGATCAGGCAAATATCCGGAATATAACGCAGATCGCGGGCGGTGATCCCGAGAAGAAGATCTATAAGATGCTGGAATTTGCCGGGGATGGCTGGAAGGAGCTTAAAGCCGGAAAGCGGAACCCGGATAAGGTGCCGGATGTGGCGGATCCGTGGTATACCGGGAATTTTGATAATACCTGGCGGGATGTGACAGCCGGGTGTCAGGGACTTTTAAAATTTCTGTTATAGTTGTGCAAATATTTCGACTTGAAATAGGGCTACCGCAATCCCACTGGCTTTAGACGGTGGGTTAAGGTAGCCGGAAGTGGAGGTTTGTGCTATACTTGCGTTATGGGAACGTGGAAATCAAAAAACAGACACAAATATTTGTTACAGTATCATATTATTTTCGTATGCAAGTATAGAAAGAAATTGCTGATGTCAAAACAAATATCAGATGATATAAAGCAGTTTTCTTATGAGATATGTCAAAAGCATAAAGTCATTATCAGATATATGGAGGCAGATAAAGATCATATTCATTACATGATAGAAACAGAACCAACAATGTCTATCAGTAAAATAGTAAATCTGATGAAGAGTTATACAACCTATCATATTTGGAAAAGATATCCGGATTATCTACGAAAACATTTCTGGAAAGAACATAACTATTCAGTGCCTTCATAGTTACGAGCAAAAATCCATTCCAGATCAGCTTCGCTGATGGGATTTTTGCTTTCTGGCCTATGTGTTCTTACGGTCAGCGCAGCATGTGCGCAGACCTACTGAATAGTTACGAAAGAACATACTTTTTGGACGGACGGATATTTTGTCTGCAGTGTAGGAAATGTTTCAGAAGAGATGCCCCGAAAATATATAGAAAATCAAGGGTAGAAAGGTGGCGGCAGTGGGTGTTAAAAGCATATAAATACAGGATATATCCTAATAGCGAACAAAGAATTCAGATTGCAAAAACATTTGGCTGTTGCCGTTTTGTTTACAATCAGACATTGGCATATCGGAAAGAAATATACGAGAAAGAGAAAAAGTCAGTTAGTAAAACGGATTGTAATAATTACTGTAACAGAGAATTAAAGAAAGACTATGAATGGTTAAAAGCAATAGATAAATTTGCTCTGACCAACGCAATCTATAACATGGACGCCGCATATCAAAAATTCTTTAAGGAACATGCGGGATATCCAAAATTCAAGAGCAAACACGATAACCATAAATCATACACAACAAACTTCACAAATGGAAACATTGCGGTAGATTTTGAGACAGGGAAGATAAAATTGCCAAAATTAAAAGCGGTAAAAGCAAGGTTACACAGGGAATATCGTGGGCAGATTAAGTCAGCGACCGTTTCGCAGGTTTCCAGTGGAAAATACTATGTGTCCATACTTGTAGAAACGGAGCATAAGGAACTGGCACATACAAATCATAACATAGGAATCGATTTAGGAATTAAAGATTTATGTATTACTTCCGATGGGAAGGTATATGAGAATCTAAAAATCATAAAAAAATACGAGAAACAGCTTGTAAAGCTGCAAAGGCAAGTGTCACATAAAGGAAAGAGAAGCAAGAACTATTATAAAACAAAGAAAAAGATAGCATTATGCCATGAGAAAATAAGGAATATAAGAAAAGATTATCTACATAAAGTTTCACATGAGATTATTGGCGAAAACCAAGTGATAGTTTCAGAGAATTTACAGATAAAAAACATGGTAAAAAATCATCATCTGGCAAAAGCCATAAGTGATGTATCATGGTATGAGCTGACAAGACAGTTAGAGTATAAGGCAAAATGGAATGGCAGGAAATACATCAAAATAGATACATTTTATGCTAGTAGTCAATTATGTTCTGTTTGCGGGTATCAGAATCCAGATACAAAAGATTTGTCAGTGAGGACATGGATATGTCCGAAATGCGGAGCAGAACATGACAGGGATATCAATGCCGCGAAAAATATACTGACAGAAGGATTAAGACAAATAGCATAAAGAAATATATAGGGCAGGGACTGCCCAAATTAACGCCTGTGGAGATAGTAGGTTACGAGGTCGATGAATCAGGAAGCCCATTAGCTTAAGACAATGGGTAGTTCACCCTGGTCAGATAAGCCACACCTTTTTCCGATCGTGAATTATCGTAAATTCATATCGGCGGGAGTAGTGGCTCTGACTTGATTGACAACATGTGCTTACAAAAAGGAGTGAATCTTGATATGGAGCGTTCCTATCAATATGATATAGTAGTTGTTGGCGGCGGTACTGCAGGTGTGGCCGCGGCAGTCGGAGCGGCGAAGGCTGGAGCGAAAACGCTTTTGGTGGAGCGGAATGCTTATCTCGGAGGAGAGGCGACGAACTCAGGAGTTAATTGCTTCTGTGGATTTTATACATGCGGATCGGATCCGGTGCGGGTGGTGAAAGGGATCGGGCAGCTTGTGCTGGATGAGATGAGGGCACTGGGTCCGACGATCGCTGAGGAGATTTCCGCATCCGGGAACCGGGATATTATCTTTCAGCCGGAATATTTGAAATGCGCGCTGGATAACCTGTTGGAAAAGGAACATGTGGATTATTTTTTACATACGGTGCTGATCGGGGCAGAGACTGTGGAGAATACGATCCGGACGATTCAGTGTGCGGATGATGAAGGCCTGTTTACCGTTTCAGCAAAGGCATTCGTGGATGCAACTGGAGACGCAAATCTGTCCAGACTTGCGGGTGCGAAGCTCATATGGGGAACCGATGGCGGACATCCGCAGGCAGCGACGCTGACCTTCCGGCTGAGCGGTGTGGCAGCGGATGTGGATCTGTCACCGGCGGCGGTTGAGCGGGCAGTGGTGAGAGCGAAGGCAGAAGGGATCAGAAACCTTACCAGAGAAAAAGGATTTATTCTCAAAATGGAAAATTCTGGGATCGTCCATGTACTTCTTCCGAGCATTATTCCGGAAGGACTTTCAGCGGAAGAGATGACACGGATGGAGAGGGAGACGAGGAAACAGGTGCTCGGGTATATCCAGGCGTTGAGAACTTATATGCCGGGAATGGAGCACAGTGAGCTGGCGGTGATCGGACCATCGATCGGTTTTCGGGAGACGAGAAAGCTGGTGGGAAAGGAGACGATCACGGCGGACGACGTGATCTCCGGGAGAAAGCGCCCGGACGGTGTGGCCCGGGGCGGATGGAAACCGGAGATTCACAGGGATGTCAACAAGATGGCGACTTATATGGAAGTGAAGTCGGGAAGCTATTTTGACATTCCTCTCGGGGCACTTCAGTCGGAGAATGTGAAAAATCTGTTTGGGGCAGGGAGAATGATCTCGGCGGATGAGGCGGCATTTGCGGCTGTGCGTGTTATGGGAACATGCTTTGCGACCGGGCATGCAGCAGGCGTCGGGGCGGCGTGTCTGGCGGTGGATGAAAGAGCGGAGATCGAGCATGTCAGGGAAATATTGAAGGAGCAGAATGCTTTGGTATAAATATTCAGAAATTGCAGTGAAATAATATGGCAGCCGTTCTATTGGTGGAAAAGAGAACTAAGCAATTGAAGCAGTTGAAATACAAAAAGGACCTGCGAGCGTCAGGTCCTTTTTGTAAATAGTTTATCCGATCTCCGGATCCGTAGGATCCCAATCCTGACCTTCCGGAATCTTCTCGGCTTCCGGTCTGTCAAACGGTGCTGGAAGATTGTCGCCTACGGTGACGACAGTGCCGGACGGGCAGTGGTCGTAGATCCATTTGCAGTCGGCAACGGTCATGCGGATGCAGCCGTGGGAGGCAGGAGCGCCGAGTTTGTTGTATTCCTCAGCGGTAATGTTGTGAATGCTTGTGGTCTTTCCCGGGACGCTGTGGAAGAGGATGTTGGTGTTGCCGAGTCTTGTACAATATTGACCGTATGTGGACTCGACGAGGGCATGCCATCGGTATTTGCGTGTGGTTTTAAAGGTTCCCGTTGGAGTCTGGGAATTTTCTTTTCCCGGGGAACAGATAAAGGTCCGGTAAGGAATGATATATCCGTTTCCATCATCCGGGGCATATACGGTTACCTGGCAGCGGGCACGGTCCACAACGATCTGGAAAGACTGTGCAGAGAGGATGCCCTCAAGGTTCTGGACCAGCGTGCAAGCATTCTCATCGAAGTAGAATTTGTATCCGTCAATATACTGCCATCCCTTGACGGCATGACCCGCAGCGTCGAAATAGTACCAGCTTCCGTCCGAGCTTCTCCAGGCGTTCGCAGCGAGCTCGCCGCCCTCGTCGCGGTAGATAAGCCCGCCTTCCTGTTCATGAAGTCCGGTTGGAAGGTCCTGCACCGGCGTTTCACGTTTCTGTACCTGTCCACTTACGGTCCAGAATCCGTCGGAATTTACCTGGAAACCGTCTGGTGTTCTTGTGTCCGCCATCATAAAGCCGTTTTTATCGAAATAATAGCATTCCTCCAAGCCGTCCTGATCTCCGTCGATCCAGTACCAGCCGTCGGCGGCGCTTGTATTGTCATCGGTATAGTATTTCCACTGGTTCGGTCCGCCCTCGTTGGACCATGTTCCGGCATAGGCTATAGCCGGATTCGCGAGCATGACCGCAAAAACAGTCCCGAGACCTGCGTAAAGTGCATTTCTTGATTTCTGATTCATGATCTGATTCTCCAAAGTTTTCTTCCTACCTATTGTAGGTACATTCTGTCGAAAAGGCAATCATTTTTTTCGACAAACTTTGCGTTTCAACAGAGTGTCGGACGAAAAAAGAACCGCTCGTCTGTCGCAGGACATCCTACTGGCAGACGGCGGTCTTTGCAATCTAGGAATTACCCAATTTTCTTATCTTCCTGCACCGGCTCACAGGTAAGTCCGATGCCGAGCTTCTTAAAGACATTCTTATCTACATTGGACAGCATAACTGTTGTGTGTACCTGGCAACCGCGGAGCTTCGGGAGCTGTTCTAAAGCGATCCTTGCGTTCTCGTCGGTAGCAGCACAGGTGGAGAGGGCGATGAGCACCTCATCGGTGTGCAGTCTCGGGTTGCCGCTGCCGAGGTAACGGACCTTTAATTCCTGGATCGGAGCGATGGACTCCGGGGAGATCAGGTCGATGGAGTGGTCGATTCCGCCCAGCTCCTTCACTGCGTTTAAGAGAACGGCAGCGGAAGCGCCGAGGAGCTCCTTTGTCTTACCGAGAACGATCTTTCCGTCCGGGAGTTCCAGGGCAGCAGCCGGGGCATCTGTCTCTTTCGCAAGATTTACAGCGGCAGGAACAACAACGCGGTCCTTCGGGGAGATCTTTGCCTGCTTCATGATCAGTTCGATCTTGTATGCCTCGTTCTGGCAGGAATCATCTTTTACGACCTTCTCAAGAGCCTGGTAGTAGCGGCGGATGATCTCCTGGCAGGAAGCCTCGCGGCATGCCTCGTCATCGAAGATGCAGAGACCGGCCATGTTGACACCCATATCGGTCGGGGATTTGTACGGGCATTCGCCGAAGATTCCCTCAAAGATGGCGCTGAGCACAGGATAGATTTCAACGTCGCGGTTGTAGTTGACGGTGGTCTTTCCGTAAGCCTCGAGATGGAACGGGTCGATCATGTTCACATCGTTCAAGTCTGCAGTTGCGGCCTCGTAAGCTAAGTTTACCGGGTGCTTTAACGGCAGGTTCCAGATCGGGAATGTCTCGAATTTCGCGTATCCGGCCTTTACGCCGCGCTTATTTTCGTGGTACAGCTGGGAAAGGCAGGTCGCCATCTTTCCGCTTCCCGGCCCCGGAGCTGTAACGACAACGAGTGGACGTGTCGTCTCGATATAGTCATTCTTTCCGTAACCTTCATCGCTGACGATAAGCGGAATGTTGCTCGGATAGCCGTCGATCTCATAGTGGCGGTATACCTTAAGGCCAAGCTTCTCCAGCTTGTGTTTGAACTGCTGGATCGCCGGTGTGTCAACGTAGCGGGTAATTACGACACTGCTGACATAGAGTCCGCGGTCGGTGAATACATGGATCAGGCGCAGCACATCCAGATCGTATGTAATGCCCAGATCGTAGCGGACCTTGTTCTTTGTGATATCAGCGGCATTGATGGCGATGACGATCTCTGCCTGGTCAGCCAGCTGCATGAGCATGCGGAGCTTGCTGTCCGGCTCGAAGCCCGGAAGTACACGGGATGCATGGTAATCATCGTACAGCTTGCCGCCAAATTCCAGATATAATTTATCGCCGAATTTGCTGATCCTCTCGCGGATATGGTCAGACTGCATGGCGAGGTATTTGTCGTTGTCGAAACCCTGCTTGATCATTTGTTTTTCTCCTCTTAATAGTCATATTAAATGAAAATGAGCCGGTCTGGAGCTTCCAGGAAAGACATCCGGCTGAAACAGCTGTGGGGCAGACATCCGGATCATTTTCAAAAAGTTTTCGTACCTGCGGCTTTTGGCAGCCGTTCGTACCTATCTATCTATTATCCATCAAAAACCTCATTTTGAACAGTAGTTTTTTAATTTTTCTTTCCCAAATCCATATACTTATGATATTATGGTGGTAACTTGAGTTCTTATCTCCTGGCAGATGATGAAATAAACTGCAGGAAAACTTAATGGCAGTAGTGACGGAGAAAAATCAGTATTCCCTGTTGACAAGGAATCAATAAATGTGCCAGTCTCCGTGAAATTACTGACTGTGGATTGAAATAAAGGATGAGCGAACATGAAAAAAATGCTATTTGCGTTCTCCATGGCGGGTCTGTTCCTGTTATCGGCATGCAGCAGACCGGCGGCGGAGGAGACTGAGACAGCAGGGACAACAGCCGGGGCGGAGAGCACCCAGGAGACCAGCGGTGTCCTGGTGATCGAGGATGCTGGGGAAGATAAAAATAAGACGATCTCCGTGCGGATCGTGGACTCCTCGAACCCGGCGCTTCCGGGGCGCGAGGCGAAGAAGGTCCGCGGCATCTACATTACGGGACCGGTGGCAGGAAATGAGGAAGTCTTAAACAGTGTTCTGGACGGTGCCCTGACTGCGGGAATCAACGCGGTGGTCATCGACTTCAAGGAGGATCAGGGACGGATCACATGTCCGGTGGATGCGGCGACGGTGAACGAGATCGGCGCCAGTATCCCGTATGTGCGGGACATGAAAGAACTGATCGAGAGCCTCAAGGAGAAGGATCTCTATGTGATCGCGCGGGTCGCGGCCTTCAGGGATTCCTATCTCGCGGAGAAGAAGCCGGAGTGGAGCCTGAAACTGCCGGACGGCAGCCTATACCAGGACCGCCAGGGAATGTACTGGGTGGATCCGCACCGCCAGGAGGTCTGGGAATATCTTCTGGAAGTCGGAACGGAGGCGAAAGATCTCGGCTTTGATGAGGTCCAGCTTGACTATCTGAGATTCCCGAACGAGGCGTCGGCGGGTCAGGTCGTCTACGACGAAGCAGTGATCCGGGGGCGTTCCAAGACGGATACGATCCTGGAGTGTACCAAGTATTTATATGAAAATCTCGCGTCCCAGGGACTTTTCGTCTCTGCGGATGTGTTCGGCACGATCATCGGAAGCGGCGTGGATTCCACTGCCGTCGGACAGAATTATACGGAGATGGCGAAGATTCTCGACTATATCTGCCCGATGATCTACCCGTCCCACTACAGCTCTGGAAACTTCGGGCTGGAACACCCGGATACGGAACCGTATAAAACGATCTTCGGGGCACTTCAGAAATCTGGAAAGGTCCTGCTGGATGCATCGAGAGCCGACAACCATGAGAGCCGCCAGGCGATCGTCCGCCCGTGGCTTCAGGACTTCACAGCCACATATCTCGGGGAAGGAAATTATATCACCTACGGAAATGCTGAGGTCGCGGAGGAAGTCCGCGCCGTCCAGGATGCAGGATACGAGGAGTGGATGCTGTGGAGCGCGGTGAATAAGTACCATTTAGAGGGACTTTCCGGGGACGGAAGCAGCGCAGCGGCAGCGGAAGTTCCGGGCGAAGGCGAGGCTGGTCCGGATGGCGGAGAAACATCTGCAGGGACAGAGTCCGAAACGGCTCAACAGTAAAAATGGAGAACAAAATGAATCAGATTCGTAAAACACCAGTGCCGGGAGAATTCTACCGGCACTTTAAAAATAAGTTATATCAGATCATCGTGGTTGCGACCCACTCGGAGACCGGGGAAGAAATGGTAGTCTACCAGGCGCTCTACGGGGACTTCAAGATCTGGGTGCGTCCGCTTGACATGTTTTTAGAGGAAGTTGACCGGGAGAAATACCCGGATGCGGTGCAGAAGTATCGGTTTGAGAGAGTACGGCTTGTAAAGCCACAGAATGCGGAAAATTCCGCTCAGAATGCAGCTCAGCCAGTGCGGCAGGTACCAGCAGAACAGAAGCCGTCGGCAGACAGCGACAGCAGCGCCAAAAACACCACCGCCCAGGCCCCAGATGAAGACCAGCCCGTCAACCAGGAGCTCCTGGACTTCTTCGATGCCATGGACGAAAAAAACTATGATCTGATGCTGGAATGCCTGACAAAGCTCCAGACCCATGCAACCCAGAAAGAACTGGATGATATCTGCATGGTTCTGGACATCCATCCGCCGGTGGGCTGCGATGATGTTGGATCCCAGATCATGTTCATCAAGCGCCACCTTGCGATGATCAGAAAGTTTGACGGGGAGAGATTGCGTTGACAGAGAATGATATTCCTTTCAATATTGAAGAAGAATTAAAAAAACTCCCAGCATCGCCGGGAGTTTATCTCATGCATGATAAGCACGATGAGATCATATATGTAGGAAAAGCCATAAGCTTGAAGAACCGTGTGCGCCAGTATTTCCAGAGCAGCCGGAACAAGACGGCCAAGATCGAGAAGATGGTATCCAGGATCGCGAGATTCGAGTATATCATCACGGACTCCGAGCTGGAGGCCCTGGTTTTAGAGTGCAACCTCATCAAGGAACACCGCCCTCGGTACAACACGATGTTAAAGGATGACAAGACATATCCCTACATCAAGGTCACTACGGACGAGCCGTTCCCGAGAGTCCTGTTCTCCAGAACCATGAAAAAGGACAAATGCCGGTATTTCGGACCATATACCAGCGCCGGAGCGGTGAAGGACACCATCGACCTGATCCACAAGCTCTGGAAGCTCCGGACATGCAGCAGGAATCTTCCGAAGGACATCGGAAAGGAACGTCCGTGCCTGAACTACCACATCAAACAGTGCTCAGGGCCGTGCCAGGGCTATATTTCCGAGGTGGAATATAAGAAATCTGTCTCCGAGGTCATCGAATTTCTGGACGGAAAGTACACTCCGGTGCTGACGATGCTGGAGGAAAAGATGATGGCGGCCTCCGACGCGATGGAGTACGAGCAGGCTATCGAGTACCGGGAACTCTTAAACAGCGTGAAGCAGGTCGCCCAGAAGCAGAAGATCACGAGCCATAGCATGGAAGACCGGGATGTGATTGCCATGGCGAGGGACGACGCGGACGCTGTGGTGCAGGTATTCTTTGTCCGGGATGGAAAGATGATCGGCCGGGAACATTTCCGTGTCTCCGCATCCACGGCAGACAACAATTACCAGATCATCGGAAGCTTTGTAAAACAGTTCTACGCGGGAACTCCATTTATCCCGAGAGAGATATGGGTGCAGGAAAAATTTCCGGAGATGGATCTCATCGCAGAGTGGCTCACGAAACGCCGCGGTCAGGCGGTAAAATTCCTGATCCCGAAAAAAGGCCAGAAAGAGCGACTGGTGGAGCTTGCGCAGAAGAACGCGAAGCTTGTGCTTGACCAGGATAAGGATAAGATCAAGAGAGAAGAACTCCGGACCATCGGCGCCATGAACCAGGTGGGAGACTGGCTGGGGCTGGAAAAAGTCCGCAGGATGGAGGCCTACGATATCTCCAATATCAGCGGTTTCGAGTCCGTTGGTTCCATGGTAGTCTTCGAGGACGGACGTCCGAAGCGGAATGATTACCGGAAATTTAAAATAAAGACCGTTCAGGGACCCAACGATTACGCGTCCATGGAAGAGGTGCTGACCCGCCGGTTCACCCATGGCATGGAGGAGCTGGAAGAGGAGCGAAAGAACCAGGAAGACGGGGCGGAAGCGCCGGATGGAAGCTTCGGAAGCTTTACGCGGTTCCCAGACCTGATCCTCATGGACGGCGGCCGCGGACAGGTGAACATCGCGCTGAGTGTGCTGAGCGAACTGAAGCTTAACATTCCGGTCTGCGGCATGGTAAAGGATGACAATCACCGGACCAGGGGACTCTACTATAATAATGTTGAGATCCCCATCGACCGCCATTCCGAGGGCTTCAAGCTCGTGACGAGGATCCAGGATGAGGCACACCGGTTCGCCATCGAGTACCACAGAAGTCTGCGAAGCAAGGCACAGGTACACTCAGTCCTCGACGATATCGAGGGCATCGGACCGGCGAGAAGAAAAGCATTGATGCGCCGGTTCAAGTGCCTGGAGGCGGTGCGTGATGCAACCTTGGAGGAGCTTGAGAGCACGGAGGGCATGAATAAGCGGGCGGCGGAGAGCGTCTACGCCTATTTCCGCGAGAAGGACCGTGCGCCGGAGATCACGGAGTAAATGCACGGGATGAAGCAGGAAAATCTCGTGACATTCGGCCTGTGATATGATAGGATGGAGATAACTGTGCGCAGAGCTGTAAATTTATATCAGAAGCGATGCCGACAGGATATAAGATAAAAAGAACAGTATTGTAACTGTTCAGTAGGTCTGCGCACTTGCTGCGCTGACCGTAAGAAAACATAGGCTGGAGGGCAAAAATCCCATCAGCGAAGCTGATCTGGAATGGATTTTTGCGTGTAACTATGAAGGTACTGAATAGTTACACAGTATTTTAAATCGATAGAATAGCTGCGAATTGTTCCGAAGAACTGCCGCCATGATTCGAGGCAGCGGCCAGATACAGGAAAGGAGAACTATGCCATGTACGGAGTTACAATAGCTGAATTAATAGAAAAAATGGATTTCAAAAACCTGACCCCGGAGCTGGACTGCGAGAAGATCGTTGTCTCCCACCCGGACGTGAACCGTCCGGCGCTTCAGCTCACCGGATTCTACGCACATTTTGACAATGAGCGTGTACAGATGATCGGAAACGTGGAGATCGCGTACCTCTCCGGGCTCACAAGAGAGCGCCGGATCGCCATGTATGACAAGCTGATCTCCAGCAAGATCCCATGTCTCGTGTTCTGCAGAAACCAGACACCGGAGCCGGAGGTCGCAGAACTCTGCAGTCATTACGGTGTTCCGTGCCTGCTCTCCGCAAAACCGACATCCGATACCATGGCGGAAGTCATCCGCTGGCTGAAGGCAAAACTTGCCCCGTGCATCAGCATTCACGGCGTTCTCGTCGATGTATTTGGCGAAGGCGTTCTGATCACAGGCGAGAGCGGAATCGGTAAGAGCGAGGCCGCCCTGGAGCTCATCAAGCGTGGACACCGTCTCGTAAGTGATGACGTTGTGGAGATTCGCAAGGTCAGCGATGAAACTCTCGTCGGTTCCGCCCCGGATATCACAAGATATCTCATCGAGGTGCGCGGGATCGGCATCATCGACGTGAAGACCCTGTTCGGTGTCGAGAGTGTAAAAGATACCCAGTCCATCGACATGGTCATCAAGCTCGAAGAGTGGGATAAGAATAAGGAATACGACCGTCTCGGACTTGAGGACCAGTACACGGAGTTCCTTGGAAATAAAGTTGTCTGCCACAACATTCCGGTCCGTCCGGGACGTAATCTGGCAGTAATCGTAGAGTCCGCGGCGGTCAACTACCGTCAGAAGAAGATGGGCTACAACGCGGCCCAGGAGCTCTACAACCGCGTGCAGGCGAATATCGCTAAAAGAGGCGAATAAAAAGGAGAAACATTCATGGAAATCAGAACAAATGAGCCGATGGCGCGGCACATATCATTCCGCGTCGGCGGTCCGGCAGACCGGTTCATGATTCCGGAATCAGAGACAGAACTCCGCGAGGCGGTCCTGGACTGTAAAAAGTCAGGACAGCCCTGGTACATGATCGGCAACGGAAGCAATCTCCTCGTGGGAGATAAAGGTTTCCGTGGCACGATCATCAGCACAGAGCGTCTCGCTGAATTAGAAGTTCAGAAAAACGAAAACATTATCATCGCCGGGGCAGGCGTGATGCTCTCAAAGCTTGCGAACACGGCGGCGAGAGAGGAGCTCACCGGCCTGGAGTTCGCAGCGGGAATCCCGGGAACCGTCGGCGGTGCGGTCATGATGAATGCGGGCGCTTACGGATCCGAGATGAAGAACGTACTCCTGTGGGCGGATGTGATGGACCAGGACGGAAATGTGAAGCTGATGAAAAACGAGGAGCTGGAGTTGGGATATAGAACGAGCTGTCTGGAGCGCCTGGGACTTTTCACAGTCCGCGCGGCATTCAAGCTGACACCTGGCGATCCGGAGGTGATCCGGTCGCAGATGGAAGAGCTGGCAAGAAAGAGAAAAGAGAAGCAGCCGTTAGAATACCCGAGCGCCGGAAGCACCTTCAAGCGCCCGGAAGGATATTTCGCCGGAAAACTGATCGAGGATGCCGGTTTAAAGGGATTTTCCGTCGGCGGAGCCGCGGTCTCCGAGAAACACGCCGGATTCGTGATCAATAAGGATCATGGAACGGCGGCGGATATTTTGGGACTTTGCAATGAGGTAAAACGCCGGGTAAAGGCGAGTTCCGGGGTAGATCTCGAGCTGGAAGTAAAACTCTTAGGTGAATTTTAAAGGTGCACAATACAGGGAGGAATTCTCGTTGAGACTTGTAATCGTGACAGGCATGTCGGGCGCAGGAAAGACCACGGCATTAAAAACACTGGAAGACATGGGCTTCTATTGCGCCGACAACCTGCCGGTCCTTTTAATTGAAAAATTTGCGGAGCTGGTCATGAACGGACAGAGCGAAAAGCAGGACATCGCCCTGGGTGTGGATGTCCGAAGCGGTGAGGAGCTGCCGTATCTGGAGATTATCATCCGGAAATGGAGAGAAAACAAATACCCGTTCTCGATCCTGTTCCTGGATTCCTCCGATGAAGTTCTTATCAAGCGCTTCAAGGAGACGAGACGCAGCCATCCGCTCTCAAGAAACGGCCGCGTGGAAAAGGGAATCGAGCTGGAGCGGGAGAAGCTCGCCTTCTTAAAAAAAGAGGCGGACCAGGTCATCGACACCAGCAGACTTCTGACAAAAGAACTGCGCCATGAGCTGGAAAATCTCTACAGCGAAGCGGATGGATGCAGCAGCATGTTCATCACAGTCGTGAGTTTCGGTTTCAAGTATGGGATCCCGGCGGATGCCGACCTGGTGTTTGACGTGCGCTTCCTCCCGAATCCCTACTATGTGGAGGAACTCCGGTTCCATACGGGAACGGAGCAGGCGGTACAGGACTATGTGATGCAGGGTGGTACCGGGGAAGAGTTCTTAAAGAAACTGAATGATCTTCTGGAATTCGTGATTCCGAAATATGAACAGGAAGGAAAAACGCAGCTCGTGATCGCGATCGGATGCACCGGCGGACGCCATCGTTCGGTGACGATCGCAGGAGAAGTATTTAAGCGTCTGACGGAGTCCGGGCGGTACGAGATCCGGCTGGAACACAGGGACGCGGGGAAGGATGGAGGAAAGTAAGTATGTCTTTTTCTTCCAGGATCAAGGAAGAGCTTTCCAGGCATATGAGTCCGGCAAGGCATTGCCAGATCGCCGAAATTGCGGCGATTTTAAGCCTTTGCGGACGGATCCAGATTTCCGGGGACGATCATTACAGCATCAAGATCCACACGGAAAATGTGACAGTTGCCAGAAAGTGCTTTACATTATTGATAAAAACATTTAATATAGAAACTGATATCTCTATACGGCGGAATGCGCACCTGGGAAAAAACAGGATCTATTCAGTCTGTGTGAAACAGCATGAGGATGCACTCCGCGTATTGAAAGCCACAAAACTTCTTACGGAGGACGGAGAGGTCGGAGAGAATCTTTCCGTTGTGGGAAATGTGGTCGTACAGAACCCCTGCTGCCGCAGGGCATTTCTGCGCGGCGCTTTTCTTGCATCCGGCTCCATCAGTGATCCGGAGAAGTTTTACCATTTTGAGATCGTCTGCGCGACAGATGCGAAAGCCCGCCAGATCCAGTCCATTATGGCAACGTTTGACATTGATGCAAAAATTGTCATCCGCAAACGCTATTATGTGGTATATATTAAAGAGGGGAGCCAGATCGTGGATATCCTGAATGTGATGGAGGCCCATCTGTCACTGATGGAACTGGAGAACATCCGCATCCTGAAAGAGATGCGCGGAAATGTCAACCGCCAGGTCAACTGCGAGACGGCAAACATCAACAAAACAGTGTCAGCCGCTGTGAAGCAGATCGAGGATATCGAGTTTATCCGCGACACGGTAGGCTTTGAAAGTCTTCCAGATGGTCTTGCGCAGATTGCAAAGGCAAGACTTTTAAAACCGGAAGCGACGCTGAAGGAACTGGGCGAAGACCTGGAACCGCCGGTTGGAAAATCGGGTGTCAACCATCGATTGAGGAAGCTTGGTGAGATGGCGGAGAAACTGCGGGAACAGGGAACCGAAACGTGAATGGAGACTAGTAAGCGCCATTCTTTGTGCAATTGAGGAGGATTATTATGACAAAACGTACGGTGACTATCGAACTTGCTTCTGGTCTGGAGGCTCGACCGATTGCGATGTTAGTGCAGCTTGCAAGCAGCTATGAGAGTACAATTTACGTCCAGAGCGACAACAAAAAGATCAATGCCAAGAGCATCATGGGCATGATGACACTTGATCTTCCGGTCGGCGAGCAGGTGGTCGTGACAGCGGACGGAGTGGACGAAGAGAAAGCAGTAAACGATATTGAAAAATATTTAAGCAACAACTAAGAGACATGTCTGTATATAGTGACATTACGGGACTGCCGCCTTTCGGGGTGACAGTCCTTTTGCAATTGATGATAAAAAATACGGAGGAGACAGATGGCATTTACACACTTGCATGTCCATACAGAGTACAGTCTTTTGGACGGATCCAGTAAAATAGGAGAGCTGGCGGCGCGGGCAAAAGAGCTTGGCATGGACAGCATGGCGATCACCGATCACGGTGTCATGTACGGGGTGATCGATTTTTACCGGGCAGCCCGTGCGGCCGGGGTCAAACCGATCATCGGCTGCGAGGTGTATGTCTCCCCGGGCTCAAGATTTGACCGCGAGACTGTACACGGCGAGGACCGTTACTACCATCTGGTCCTTCTCGCGGAAAACAATACAGGATACCAGAACCTGATGAAGATCGTCTCCAAAGGCTTTGTGGATGGCTTCTATTATAAACCGAGGATCGACGAGGAGGTCATGCGGGAGTACCACGAGGGAATCATCGCTTTAAGCGCCTGCCTTGCCGGAGAAGTCCCGAGATATCTGGAGAAAGGTCTCTATGAGGACGCGAAGGCGGCTGCAAAACGCCATCTGGAGATCTTCGGCGAGGGCAATTATTTCCTTGAACTTCAGGATCATGGGATCCCGATGCAGCGCCAGGTAAACCAGGGGATCATGCGACTCTCAAAAGAATTAAATATCCCGCTTGTGGCGACAAACGACTGCCACTATATCAACGCCGAGGACTGGGAGGCCCATGATATCCTGCTCTGTATCCAGACAGGGAAAAAGGTCTCCGACGAGAACCGTATGCGCTACGAGGGCGGACAGTACTATGTGAAGTCCGAGGAGGAGATGCGCAGACTCTTCCCATACGCCCCGGAAGCCATCGAGAACACCCACAAGATCGCGGAGCGCTGCAACGTGGAGATCGAGTTTGGTGTCACAAAACTCCCGAGATTCGATGTGCCGGAGGGCTACGATTCCTGGGGCTATTTAAACCACCTCTGCGATGAGGGCTTCGCGATGCGCTATCCGAATGATGACGGAACGCTCCGCGCCCGCCTGGATTATGAACTCGGAACCATCAAGAGCATGGGCTACGTGGACTACTTCCTGATCGTGTGGGATTTCATCAACTTCGCGAAATCCCATGGGATCGCTGTGGGACCGGGGCGGGGTTCCGCGGCGGGAAGTATCGTGGCGTACTGCTTAAAGATCACGGACATCGACCCGATCCGGTATCAGCTCCTCTTTGAGCGTTTCCTGAACCCGGAACGAGTATCCATGCCCGATATCGACGTGGATTTCTGCTACGAGCGCCGTCAGGAAGTTATCGACTACGTTGTGGAAAAGTACGGGAAGGACCAGGTGGCCCAGATCGTCACTTTCGGTACCCTGGCGGCCCGCGGCGTGATCCGCGATGTGGGGCGTGTCATGGACCTGCCCTACAGCCTCTGCGACCAGGTATCGAAGATGGTCCCGGCGGAATTAAATATCACGTTGGACCTGGCACTCAGGAAAAACCCGGAATTAAAGGCGCTATATGATTCAGATGAGCAGGTAAGAAAGCTCATCGACATGTCAAAGCGACTGGAA
The DNA here is from genome assembly GCF_003435225.1 of Clostridium sp. AF28-12. Classification (NCBI taxonomy): domain Bacteria; kingdom Bacillati; phylum Bacillota; class Clostridia; order Eubacteriales; family Clostridiaceae; genus Clostridium; species Clostridium sp. AF28-12. Next base: position 121,665 of record NZ_QWGJ01000008.1, read on the forward strand.
GGACTCCCGCGCCACACCTCCATGCACGCGGCGGGCGTCGTGATCTCCAGGACCTCCATTGACGAGTATGTCCCGTTATCGAGAGGTGCCGACGGCACCATCGTGACCCAGTTTACGATGACGACGCTGGAAGAACTGGGCCTTTTAAAGATGGACTTTCTGGGACTCCGCACACTCACCGTCATCCAGGACGCGGTGAAGATGATCGAAAAGAACTGCGGTGTGAAGCTCGATCTCGAGCACATCGATTATGATGATAAAAAGGTCATGGATTCTCTCGGAACAGGAAAGAACGAGGGCGTGTTCCAGCTGGAAAGCGGCGGCTTCAAGACCTTCATGAAGGAATTGAAGCCGACTACCCTGGAGGATATCATAGCCGGAATCTCCCTGTACCGTCCGGGTCCAATGGACTTTATTCCGAAATATTTAAAGGGAAAGAATGACCCGGAATCCATCACCTACACCTGCCCGCAGCTGGAGCCGATCTTAAAGCCGACCTACGGCTGTATCGTCTACCAGGAGCAGGTCATGCAGATCGTCCGAGATCTCGCCGGATATACCCTCGGCCGAAGCGACCTTGTGCGCCGTGCCATGTCGAAGAAAAAGGCGGCGGTCATGGCGAAGGAGCGCCAGAACTTTGTTTACGGAAATGAGGAAGAGGGCGTAAAGGGCTGTATCGCCAACGGGATCGACGAGAAGACGGCAAACCAGATTTACGATGACATGACGGACTTCGCAAAGTACGCCTTCAACAAGTCCCATGCGGCGGCCTATGCGGTGGTTGCATACCAGACCGCGTTTTTAAAATATTATTATCCAAAGGAATTCATGGCGGCGCTCATGACCTCCGTGATGGACAACACCACGAAGGTCTCCGAGTACATTCTCGCCTGCCGGAACATGGGAATCCCGATCCTGCCGCCGGATATCAACGAGGGATACAGCGGCTTCTCCGTATCCGGAAACGGTATCCGTTACGGACTTTCCGCCATCAAGAGTGTGGGCCGGGCCGTGGTTGACGTGATCATCGCCGAGCGTGAGAGCGGCGGTCTCTTCAAAAACCTCGATGATTTTGTGTCCAGAATGTCCAACAAGGAAGTCAATAAGAGAACGCTGGAGAGCTTCATTAAATCTGGTGCCCTGGACACACTTCCGGGAACGAGAAAGCAGAAGCTTATCGTTTCCGGCGACCTTCTGGAGAGCAAGTCAAAAGAGAAAAAGACGGTCATGGAAGGCCAGATGAGCTTCTTTGACATCGCCCCGGAGGAGGAAAAGGACAACTTCCATATCACGTTCCCGGATGTGGGCGAGTATGACAAGCAGACACTTCTGGCATTCGAGAAGGAGACCATCGGCATCTATGTCAGCGGTCATCCGATGGAGGAATACCGGGAACTCTGGGAGAAAAATGTGACGGCGAGAACTTCCGATTTCGTTGTGGATGAGGTCGGAAAGACCATTGTGGAGGATAATTCCAATGTGGTCATCGGTGGAATGATCACGTCGAAAAAGGTGAAGACTACAAAGACGAACCAGCTCATGGCATTCATCACCGTTGAGGATCTTGTGGGAACGGTGGAAGTTCTCGTGTTCCCGAAGATCTACGAGAAGAACCGTCAGGCGTTCACCGAGGAAAACAAGGTGTTTATCCGCGGCCGGGCGTCCATCGGTGATGACCCGGTAGGAAAGCTGATCTGCGAGGAAGTGATCCCGTTCACCGATATCCCGAATGAGCTTTGGCTTCAGTTCGAAAATCAGGCATTCTACGCGAGCCACATCGACGATGTCATGGCGGCACTCCGTGATTCCGACGGAAAAGACCGGGTCATTATGTATTTAAAAGAAGAACGGAAAATGCGCAGACTTTCCGAAAACTGGGCAGTCCTCGCAGGGCCGGATCTTCTAAACCGCCTGTATAAGATCCTTGGTGAAAAAAATGTCAAAGTTGTGCAAAAGGTCATTGAAAAGAAGGGCAAAGTGTATTAAAATGTAACTGTTTGGTAGGTCTGTGCATTCACTGCGCTGACCGTAAGAGAACATTGGCTGGAAGGCAAAAATCCCATCGGCGAAGTCGATCCGGAATGGATTTTTGCATGTGACTGCGAAAAAACTGAGCAGTTACATTAAAATAAGGACGTGTACGGCGAATGATTGACAGAATTTTTTTATGGAGGAAACCCATATGTCAAAGAAAGAAGTCAGAACGATCGGAGTATTGACCAGCGGCGGAGATGCCCCTGGAATGAATGCGGCAATCCGTGCGGTTGTAAGAACCGCTATCAATAAAGGCCTGAAGGTAAAGGGAATCATGCGTGGCTACGCCGGACTCCTTCAGGAAGAAATCGTAGATATGGACAGCGTCAGCGTTGCGGACACGATCAACCGCGGCGGTACGATCCTTTACACAGCCCGCTGTGAGGAGTTCACAACTGAGGAAGGCCAGAAGCGTGGCGCTGAGGTATGTAAGAAACATGGTATCGATGGTATCGTTGTGATCGGAGGAGACGGTTCCTTCCGCGGTGCCGGAAAGCTTTCCGCTCTCGGAATCAACACGATCGGTCTTCCGGGAACCATTGACCTTGATATCGCCTGTACCGACTATACGATCGGTTTCGATACCGCTGTAAACACAGCGATGGAAGCCATCGATAAAGTCCGTGATACTTCCACCTCCCACGAGCGCTGCAGTATCATCGAGGTTATGGGAAGAAATGCCGGATATATCGCTCTCTGGTGCGGTATTGCCAACGGCGCGGAGGATATTCTCCTTCCGGAGCGCTACGACGGCAATGAGCAGTACCTGATCAACCGGATCATTGAGAACAGAAAGCGCGGCAAAAAGCATCACATCATCATCAACGCTGAAGGAATCGGACACTCCACTTCCATGGCAAGAAGGATCGAGGCGGCGACAGGTATCGAGACCCGTGCCACCATCATTGGCCACATCCAGCGAGGCGGTACACCGACCTGTAAGGACCGTGTTTACGCGTCCATTATGGGTGCGAGAGCTGCAGAGCTTCTGGCGGAAGGAAAGAGCAACCGTATCGTAGCCTACAAGGACGGCAAGTTCGTGGATTTCGATATCCAGGAGGCACTGAATATGAAGAAAGACATCCCGGAGGAGCAGTACGAAGTAAGCAAACTTCTCGTGCGCTAACTGCGTGGAAAGAACTGCTGTCCGTATGACCTGCGGCAGCAGCAGTAAAGGAGCAGGAACATGGGTATCAGAGAGGACGAAAAGATCGCCCCGCACTGTGAGTTTATTCATGTCCACGACAAGGTGGTAAAACGGGTGATGGACGTGATGCCGGAAGGCGAGGAGCTCCAGAATCTTGCGGAATTCTTCCGGGTATTCGGCGATTCCACAAGGATCCGTATTCTGTATGCACTCAGCCAGTCGGAGTTATGTGTGTGCGATATTGCAAGTCTTCTCGGAATGGGACAGTCTGCGATCTCCCACCAGCTTCGGATCCTGAAGCAGATGCGCCTTGTCAAGTTCCGCAGGGAAGGAAAGAGCGTTCTCTACTCTCTTGCGGACGGTCACATCCAGACGATCCTCGCACAGGGGATGGAGCATATAGGAGAGAAAATATGAAATTCACGAAGATGCAGGGCATCGGAAATGATTATGTTTATGTAAACTGTTTTGAAGAGACTGTGGAAGATCCCTGCGGGACGGCAAAGATGGTCAGCGACCGCCATTTCGGAATCGGATCGGACGGATTGATTTTAATTAAGCCGTCAAGGGTTGCGGACTGCCAGATGGACATGTACAATCTGGATGGATCCCGGGGTGCCATGTGCGGAAATGGGATCCGCTGTGTCGGAAAATATTCCTATGACCACGGAATCGTGGATAAGACGGAGATCGACGTGGAGACTGCATCCGGAATCAAGCATCTGTCTATGAAATTAAAAGACGGCAAGGTAGGGCTTGTGACGGTGGATATGGGGCGTCCGGAGCAGACCTCCGAGATCGGGGAGCCGATCACGGTGGCTGGAAAAGAGTACCGTTTTACCGGCGTGTCCATGGGAAATCCCCACGCGGTGGTATTTATGGATGGAATCAAGGATATGGAGATCGAAAAGATCGGCCCGTCCTTTGAAGTCCACGAAAAATTCCCGGACCGCACCAACACGGAATTCGTGGAGATCGTAGACCGCGGACATGTAAATATGCGTGTCTGGGAGCGCGGTTCCGGAGAGACGCTTGCCTGCGGAACAGGTGCCTGCGCGACAGCGGTCGCCTGCATCTTAAACGGTCTTACTGACGATGAAGTCCGCGTGACACTGCTCGGCGGCGACCTTCTGATCCGTTGGGACAGAGAAAAGGACACTGTATTTATGACAGGTCCGGCGGCGGAAGTGTTCCACGGGGAGATCTGAAATACCAGACTGACAGCAGCCGGGTGCCTTTAAAACAGTGCTGGATCCGTGAAAATACGGTCGGGCAGCATAGATAAAACATGAACGCAGGAATCGTTTGGTGGTCTGGATATCACAGATGTCTGCCGCAGGGATGCGGCGCGGCTGAACGGTTATCTGTATATAGATAAGGAGTTCCGGGCATATGACACAGCTAAATATACTTGAAAACCGGAACAAAGGAGATAATTATGGATCATATTGACAGGGAGATTCTGCAGATCCTGCAGCATAACGCGAGAGCGTCCTTGAAAATGATCGCGGAGAAGACATTCCTTTCTTCCCCGGCGGTTTCAGCAAGAATTGAAAAACTGGAAAAAGATGGAATCATCACATCCTACCAGGCACAGATCGATCCGATGAAGCTTGGATATCACATCCTCGCCTTCATCAACCTCAACGTGCTTCCGGAGGACAAGCAGAAATTCTATAACTACGCGGAAGGAATCCCGAACATCTTAGAGTGCAGCAGCGTTACCGGAGAATACTCCGTGATCATGAAGGTTGCCTTCGAGAGCACAATGCAGCTCGATAGCTTCCTCGGCCAGCTCCAGAAGTTCGGCAAGACCAGTACCCAGGTGGTATTCGCCACCCATGTAGGTCCACGAGGCGTGCAGGTACAGGAATAGGAATACATACGAAAAATAAAAAGGACATCTGAACGAGAGATACGAGGGTATTTCTGGTTCAGATGTCCTTTTTGCTGCAAAAACAGCGTTTTTTAATCTGCCGCAGGAATTTCCAACCAATTGTTGGATGGCCTGAGGCAGAGATATTTATAAGATCGCAACCAATGCCGACACGATCGGGATCGAGATCATGGACAGCAGAGTGGAGATACAGATCCCTTTCGACACCAGGGTGACATCTTGGTTGTATTCCATACAGAGCATGGACACGTTTCCAGCAATAGGGCAGCCGGAGAGGATCGTGGAGATCTCTAAAAGTATGCGGTTCCTGATAAAGAATCTCAGGACGAGGAAGGTGATCACCGGGAGACCTTCGACTCAAAAATCTTATCGATCACGCCGGATCGGTTGGCGAGATAGCCGGTGAGCATTAAGAGAAAGAGACTCACCATCTGGTTGAATACGATTAACATGGTGTAAAGAGATCCTTTCGTGTGATTGCCAGGGAAAGTTTTAAGACATGGATGGCGCAGGTCTGATGATACGGGAATATGATAAGGTATCCGATCATTCATTCAAAAAATCGCTGTGGATATCCGGACAGCGCAGATTTTGGACTCAATGATTGTATCATATCATAAAATTTATGAAAAAGGAGAATAATTTTGGCAAAGCAGAACAGTGTCATCATTGATCCGGGTCACGGCGGGAGTGATCCGGGGGCGGTATATGGGAACAGACGGGAGAAGGACGATACGCTGGCGTTGTCTTATGATATCGGAAATGCCCTGGAACGCCGGGGGGTCCGGGTGGAGTACACGAGAGTCGGCGATGTATACAACAGTCCATATGAGAAGGCGCAGATCGGGAACAGCTCCACGGCGGATCTGTTTTTGTCGATCCATCGGAATGCCATGGCGGTGCCGGGGTCTGCTTCCGGAACTCTGAGCCTGATCTTTGGGAGAGGTGGCGATGCGGAGACATTTGCGGAGAATATCAACAAAAAGCTTGCGGCGGTGGGCTGGAACGACCTTGGAATCAGTGAGAGGCCGAATCTTGTGGTCCTCAGGGATACAGCACTTCCGGCGGTTCTTGTGGAAGTTGGATTTATCGACAATGAGAAGGACAATGACTTCTTCGATGAGAACATGAGCCGGACCGCGGATGCCATCGCGGATGGGATCGTGCAGACATTTGCGGAGCTGGAAAAGCAGACGGCAGGCGAGGAGATGCCGGGCTTTTATATGGTTCAGACCGGGATCTATCGGGTAAGAGCCAACGCGGAGAGGGAAGTGGAGCACCTGAAATCCCAGGGATTCCCTGCGTTTATGACGTTTAAGGACGGACTTTATTATGTCCGCGCCGGGGCATTCCGGAATATGGAAAATGCAGTGCGGCAGGAGCAGGAACTTCGAAAGCTGGGATATCCGACATTGCTTGTAAAGACATGAGTTATATGCCTGTATTTTGTAATTGTGAAACTTACGAAGGAGCTGAAAAACAGCGAAAATATTATAAAAAAGACTTAAAATTTCAAACTATATATGGTAAAATACAGATAGAATAAAAAGCATTCCCATGATTTTTCCAGGTACATCTGCCGAGAGGCGGGAGGGGAAGAAGGAGGCATTTATGGCGGAGAATAAGAAATTTGTGATCACGGTCGGAAGACAGTATGGAAGCGGCGGAGCGGAGATGGCGAAACGTCTCGGCGAGCGCCTTGGACTTCATGTTTACGATAAGGAGATCTTAAAGATGACCTCCGAGGAGAGCGGGATCCGCGAGAGCTATTTCCACCTTGCCGATGAAAAAGCCGGAAATAAGCTGTTATACCGGATCATCCACTCTCTGATTCCGGAAAACGGAACCCCGTCTCTGGGATCTGACCTGATCTCATCTGACAACCTGTTCCGGTTCCAGTCATCGGTCATCCGGAAACTGGCTCAGGAAGAATCCTGTATTATTATCGGCCGCTGCGCCGACTATGTCCTCGACGGAACTGAAAACCTTGTCCGGCTCTTTGTGTATGCGGAGATCGAGGAGAGGATCAACAAAGTCCGTGAGAAAGGATACTTCCCGGAGGAAGATATCTTAAAGAATATTAAGCGGATCGACCGGGAGCGCCGCGACTATTACCGCTACTATACCGGAAAGAGCTGGGAGAATCTTGAGAACTACGATCTGATGATCAACACAACAAAACTTTCCTATGACGATATGGTGGAGTGTGTGGTAGACTACCTGAAAATGCGCGGGATTCTTGCAAAATAGAGGGAAATACGATAGAATATAGGCGGCTTACACTTAAGCCGCCTTTTCTGTATTATGGGGAGTCGGATTAAGATCCTTATGATAAAACAATTTAAACCAGTAAAATTCGCTGTGCGTCATTCCTGACTGGAACGAGAGCGAGAAAAACACAGAAACTATTTTGACAGGTCATTAGAAAGGAATACACATGAAAATCACACGCCCGATCCGCGCAGTCCTCTTTGATATGGACGGTGTTATGGTAGACAGTGAATTTGTATACATGAAATATCTGCTGGAATTCGCGAGAGAGAAGAATCCGGCGGTCACAATGGAAGATATCAACCCGATGGTGGGCCGCAGCAGGCAGGATAGCTGGATGGTCATGGAGCGGGCCGTAGACAACGGTGAGAGCTGGGAAACACTGATCAAAGAGTGGGCCGAAAGAGACATTTACAGCCGGATCGATTATCGGAAGATCTTCCGCCCGGAGATGAAGACCACAGTGCAGGAATTAAAGCGCCGCGGCTATACAGTCGCGCTGGTATCCTCCACAGGTCCGAAGCTGATCTCGAGGATCGTGGAGGAGGTGGGCATGCGCCCGGAATTTGACCTGATCGTCAGTGGAAAGCAGTTTAAACAGAGCAAACCGAATCCGGAGATCTACCACTATACAGCGGATACTCTGGGAATCCGTGAGGACGAGTGCTTTGTCGTGGAGGATTCTACCGTGGGCATCGAGGCGGCATACCGCGCCGGAATGTCAATCGCCGGTTTGAAGGATGACCGGTTCGGATTCGACCAGAGTAAGGCGGATTACCATATCGATTCAATATCTGATATTTTGAGATACCTGTAATTTCTTCTAAAGCAGTTAAGCTTCAAAAATGCTAAAACCATGGACAGGTTATATAAAATGATGTTGGGGTCAAAAACATTTGCCCTCACAGTTACGCGCAAAAATCCATTCCAAATCGGCTGTGCCGATAAGATTTTTGCTATCTATTCTAAGTTTTCTTACGGTCAGCGTAGTAAATGCGCAGACCTACTGAACAGTTACAATCACACTATATGACAGGAAACGGAGCAAACATATATCATGGCAGAAAACAACAATAAACAGGAAAACATTATCCTCTGCGGCGCAAACTCATACCAGCAGAAATATTACTTCAACGAAAAATTCAAACTTCTTCCGGAAAACATCAAAAAGGAACTTCAGATCATGTGCGTCCTCTTTACTGAGGATGTGGGCGGCATCCTCTTCCTCGAATTCACCCCGGAAGGAAACCTCGAGTTCCGCGTGGAGGCGGAGGACCAGGATTATCTCTTCGATGAGATCGGCAGCGGCCTTAAGATCCGCCAGTACCAGAGAGAAAAGAAAGAACTTTTAGAATCCCTGGAGTTATTCTACCGCGTGGTATTTCTCGGCGGCAAGCTGGAAGACCAGCTGGAAAAAGAGGGAGAATAAAATTTGTTTTTGCTTTTGAATCCCCACAGCAACTGTTAATGGTTGGTTTTACTGATGGAGAAGCGAAAAAAATATCCCGTATCGGAGGACACGGTATGAGAAGAATGGATCGAAAAAACAGAATAAATAAGATCAGAAACAATACAGAATGTCTGAATCATAAAAACGCGTGGAAAGATATGAAGACAGCGGTTATCAAGACTGTCGGCGCCGCGCTTTTCGGCATAACAGTTCTGGGTGCTGCGAGAATGACTCCCTATGCTTTCAACATTGGTCCGGGCATGGAGGATCACGATATCATATATTATCGGGAGCAGCCGGAAAACAACCCGGCCTACAACAACGGCTGGACTTCCAATGTCGGCCCCGGAGCGTCCGGTTCCAATCCGGGCGGCGGACTCGACAGCGAGAAAGATTACGTGTACTCGAAAGGCCCGGGAAACGAGGCGGCACAGCAGTACGCAAAAACAGAAAACAGCACGATCTACATCCACAATACCTACCGCGGCGGCAGCTGGAGACAGCGGGCTGACGGGAAATGGGCCTTATATAAGCCGGACGGAAATCCGGTCTCGAGTCAGTGGGGCTATGTAGATGGAAAGACATATCTGTTGGATATGTATGGAATCATGCAGACCGGCTGGCAGAATGTCAATGGAAACTGGTACTATTTAAACAGCAAAGGAGCTATGCAGACGGGCTGGCTCTTGAAAGAAGGAAAATATTATTTCCTGAACACGGACGGAACGATGGCATACGGATGGGTCAACTCTCAGGGCAGCTGGTATTACTTCCAGAAACCAGACGGAGACATGTTAACCAACGCTTATGCGCCGGACGGACGGTACGTAAACGCAGAGGGAGTTTTGATTCAATGACGTTAAAAATCGGAAATGTGGAACTTGAAAACAATGTGATCCTCGCCCCGATGGCGGGCGTGACGGATATGCCGTACCGGATCCTCTGCAGGGAGCAGGGAGCAGGTCTGGTGTGCATGGAGATGGTGAGCGCGAAGGCGATCCTCTACAAGAATAAAAATACTCAGGAGCTCTTAAAGGTGGATGAGCGGGAGCGTCCTGTGTCCCTGCAGCTTTTTGGCTCTGATCCGGATATTGTAGCGGATATCGCGGCGAGTCTGGAGGATGGTCCATACGATATTTTTGATATCAACATGGGCTGCCCGGTGCCGAAGATCGTTAAGAATGGTGAAGGCTCTGCCCTCATGAGAAATCCGAAGCTGGTGGAGGAAATCCTTACGAAACTCGTGAAAGCGGTGAAAAAGCCGGTGACTGTGAAATTCCGCAAGGGCTTTGACGATACCTGCATCAACGCCGTGGAGATCGCAAAGATCGCCGAGAGTGCCGGTGTGGCGGCGGTGGCTGTCCATGGTAGAACGAGAGAGCAGTATTACTCTGGAAAAGCTGACTGGAATATCATCCGCGAGGTCAAAAAAGCTGTGAAGATCCCGGTGATCGGAAACGGAGATGTCTTTACACCGCAGGATGCGAAGCGCCTTGTGGAGGAGACGGGCTGTGACGGGATCATGGTGGCCCGGGGTGCGAAGGGAAATCCATGGATCTTTAAGCAGATCACCCACTATCTCGAAACGGGCGAGCTTCTCCCGAGACCTTCCGTGGAGGAGCTGAAAGCCATGATCCTGCGCCATGGTCAGATGATGATGGAGTTTAAAGGCGAGCTGGCGGGAATGCGGGAGATGCGGAAGCACGTCGCCTGGTATACCGCCGGATATCCGAATTCTGCGGCATTAAGAAATGAGATCAATTCGGTTGCGACACTGGAGGAGCTGACGGAGCTGATCGGGACGAGACTATAAGGAATATCAAAGGGAGATCCGAAGGATAACGGATCTCCCTTTATTCTTGCGTAACAGGGAATTCTGTGAAATTCCCTGTTACAAAAAAGGCACATTCTATAAAAATGGGGGTGATTCGCCTATTGACAACTGCCATAGATATCTGAATAGGAGACGAGAGTCACGTTTCCGAGTTTTTCGGCCATTTCCGTACATCCACTTGTAAAACCGTTTTTCGAAAACAGAAACAGATGTGTGGAGTTGTAGTGGAAAAGCTGGCTTCGATGGACAAGAAGCTCGAGGACACCGGAATCAACGAGATCGTTTGTCCATTTGCATTCGCAAAACAAGGCTGTATTCCTGTCCTGCTCTCCCATGATGTCGATTTCTGTTTGCGCATGTGTGGCTGGATCAGTTCCCCACCAACGCCCAAGCTCCTTGAAGAAAACAGGAGATTTTCCATTTAAGAGCAGCTGCCATAGATATTGGGTGCAGATATCTTCAAAGATTTTTCCCATATAGTCGGAAAGCTGAGGTCTGATCCTTTGATAGACCAGATCAGATGCGCCGCGGACGATCAGGGAGGCATTATCAGGAATAAACCGGTACCAGAAGCGGAACATGTTGTCCTCAACCGTGTAAATTGTTTTTTTGGAGTTCTTTTCCCCGTAAGGTGTTTCGCGGCGGACCAGTCCCAGAGAGATCAGATTTTTTAAATAAGCAGTACAGGTGCTGCTGTTTTCGCCGACTTTTGTGCTGATTTCCGATAGTTTGGAAGCTCCGGTAGCAATCGCTGAGATAATTGCGTTATATAGCGATGGTTCGCGTACTTCCTGTTTGAGAAGATTTTCAGGTTCCTCGAAGAGGGCGGAGGATGAATTTAAAAATGTATTTTTTATGTTTTCATCAACGCTCATGGAATCATCCATCTGAAGAAGATATTGCGGGGTTCCACCGGCAATCCCGTAAATCAGGGCACAGTCAGATGGAGAAAAATTTCTGAAATAGCGGCATGTTTCAAAAAAGTTAAAGGGTAAGATCTTAAACTGTGCGGTTCGCCGCCCGTACAGGGGGGCTTTATATGCCAGCACATGATCCTCCATATAAGACATGGAGGAACCGCAGAGGATCAGCATGAGTTTTGAGCGATCTTTATATTGGTCGATTAACAGCTGGAGTACAGAAGAAAAGCTTTTTGATGATCGTGCAACATAAGGATATTCATCAATAACAAGGATGATCCGTTCCTGTTCTGAACGTCTAAAAACATACTCTAATGCTGACTGGAAGGTAAGAAAGACAGATTCAGCAGGATTACGACTGTCTGATTCCAGAATACTTCTGCTAAAGTTTTCAAGGTTTTGCTTTGCGTTGCTTTCAATTCCCATAAAATAAATAGAATTTTTATCTTTAATAAAATGGCTGAGCAATGCGGTTTTTCCAACCCGGCGTCGTCCGTAGACAACTGCAAATTCAAATTTATCCGATCGATATAGTTTTTCAAGAGAGGACAGCTCTCTTTCTCTTCCAATGAACATGATTTCACCTCCGGCTGTTGAACATGTGATCAGAGTACAAACAGGCAAATGACTGAATGGTTACATCTTAATTATAGCCGATAATATCCTCATCGTCAAATACAAAAAAGTCATTTGCATTTTACTTAATCATAAATTAGTTAATTATAATTAAGTAAAATGTATTAAAGAAAATTTGCACTGTTTACACGACATACGGACAATAAAACAGTTGTTATCATAGCAAATTTGAAAGAATAAAAAATCCGGATCTGGTTTCTCAGAAGATAACAGATCCGGATTTTATAGTTGTGAGCAGTTAAAGAGTCATATGATGTGCGAGGTTGTTGGTCTCGGAAGCAGCGACAAGACGGAATGCGGAAGCTTTTGATTGTTCAAGGTGGTAGATGAGCTGTTCTTTTGCTTTTTCCCAGTCACCTTTCAGGCACGGTTCTACGATCGCCATGTGCTCCTTGAAAGTAGCCTCCAGACGGAAATTCGAAACATTTCCTGTCATATATCGGAAACGCTCATTCTGCGTCTGGATCGTATCGTAGCTTCTGTTGATAAATTCATTCGGGCAGGCGGACATGATCAACGCATGGAAGCGATAATCGAGGTCATAGAAGGAATCCTTGTCCCGGTATATTTCTTTGTTAGGATCCCATTTCTTGAAAATATCATAGAATTCATTCAAAGCGGAGACGGAAAGATTTGCTCCGTAATGGGTCAGGACATACGGCTCATACATCATTCGGACTTCAAAGATCATATCAATGTCATTTAATGTCAGAGGACGAACGAGAATTCCGCATTTCGGGCGGATTTCCAGAAGACCTTCCTGTTCGAGACGTCCAAGCGCGTCCCGTACCGGGGTACGGCTCAGAGATAATTCAGTGGTAAGCTGTTCTTCATTCAAAAAAGTACCCGGCGCATATTGACAAGTGACGATCTTGGAACGGATCGTATTGTACGCCAGGGTTTTCAGGTTTATTTTAGGCATAATGGACTCCTGTCTTTTTCTTCTCAATAAAAAATATATAGATTCATACTAACACAAAACAAAATCGTTTTCAAGCAGATGTCGACGGTTTTTGCTAAAAACGTCAATTGGCGTTTTGCACAAGCCAAAAAGCTCGATTTTGTTGAAAAAGTCAAAAGTGGTGCAAATTTCTTAACACTTATTGACATTGGTGTAAAAAGTACTATAATCTGTTGTATACAACAAAGAATACAACAGATTTGATTTTGAAAAATTATACAGAAAGCAAAAATCGTAAAATTAAGGAGGAAACAACGATGAAAGCAATGTATATTGACGCACCGGGTCAGGTTTCTATTAAAGATGTAGAGATGCCGGTAAGAAAAGAAGGAGAAGTTTTATTAAAGATTCTTTACGGTGGAATCTGCGGAAGCGATCTTGGTTCCTACCGTGGAACATTCGCATATTTTGATTACCCGAGAATCCCGGGTCACGAGTTCTCCGCTGAGGTTATCGAGGCAGATGAGAACAACGCGTATGGCATCAAGCCGGGAATGATCGTAACCTGCAACCCGTACTTCAACTGCGGACACTGCTATTCCTGCGAGCACGGAATCGTAAACGCATGTATGGACAACCAGACAATGGGATGTCAGAGAGACGGTGCTTTCCAGGAGTACATCACAATGCCGATCGAGCGTGTGTATGACGGTAAGGGAATGGACGCTAAGACACTTGCAGCAATCGAGCCGTTCTGCATCAGCTACCATGGTGTGAGCCGCGCAAACGTAAAAGAGGGAGATAAAGTCCTTGTAGTCGGCGCCGGTACCATCGGTGTTCTCGCAGCGATCGCAGCAAAAGCGAAGGGCGCTACCGTTTACATCTCCGATGTATCCGCAGGTAAGCTTGAGATGGCGAAGGACTTCGGTGTTGACGGAACCTTATTAAATGATTCTCCGGAAAACTTCGAGAAAGGTGTTGCTGAGATCACAAACGGCAATGGCTTTGATGTAACGATCGAGGCAGTTGGTCTTCCGTCCACATTCCAGAACTGTATCGATGCCTGCTGCTTCGGTGGCCGCATGGTTCTGATCGGAGTCGGCAAGAAGAACCTTGACTTCAACTTCACACTGATCCAGAAGAAGGAATTAAATGTATTCGGTTCCAGAAACGCATTAAAGAAGGACTTCTTAGAGCTGATCGATATCGTGAACGCAGGCAAGGCACCGCTCCACAAGATCATCACAAATACATATGCGTTTGATGATGCTGCAAAGGCATTCGATGACTTTGCGCACAACCCGGGCGATATGTTAAAGGTTGTGTTTGATTTTTCCAAGATTTCCAAATAATCAAAAATCATGAAGCTTTCCCCGGGAAACGGGGTGCGAGGTTTTCTGCCTGATGGGGATCGGGCAGAAGACCGGATAAATGTTTTTAAAACAAAAACGGAGGGAAACATTATGAAACTCAAAAAAGTTATGGCATTAACCATGGCAGGTGCTATGGCAGCAACAACACTTACCGCTTGCGGAAGCAGCTCTTCCACAACAGAGACAACAAAGGCAGCTGAGACAACAGCAGCCGCAGCAGCAGATACTACAGCAGCTGCAGCAGCAGATAACGGTTCTTCCGATGCTGAGACAGTTCTTCAGGTCGCTTTCGAGAACTCCATTTCCGAGCCGGTTGGACAGGGCTGGGAGAAAGCTCAGGAGATCATCAAAGAGAAATCCGGCGGCAAGATGGCAATCGAGATCTATCCGGATTCCCAGCTTGGTGATAAGTCTTCCTTAATCGACTCCATGCTTCTCGGTGAGAATGTCTGCACACTTGCAGACGGTGCTTTCTATGCTGACTACGGTGTACCGGATTTCGGTATCGTATTCGGACCGTTCCTGTTCGATTCCTGGGATCAGGTTTGGAAACTGGTTGATTCCGACTGGTACAAAGAGCAGTGTGGCAAGCTTGAAGAAAAAGGCTTAAAGATCATCGCTTCCAACTGGATCTACGGTGAGAGACATACTCTTACAAACGTTCCGGTCAACACAGTTGATGACTTAAAGGGATTAAAGATCCGTGTTCCGTCCAACGAGATCCAGTCCAAGGGCTTCGATGTACTTGGCGCAACATCCACAGGTATGGCACTTGGAGATGTTTATCAGGCTCTTCAGACAAAGACCATCGACGGTGCTGAGAACCCGCTTGCAACTCTGTACGGCAGAAAGCTTCACGAGGTTGCTAAATACTTAATCCTTGACGGACATGTAAAGAACTTCACAACATGGGTTGTATCCGCTGACTGGTTCAACAGCCTTCCGGAAGAGCAGCAGACATGGTTACTTGAGACAGCAGAAGAAGCTGGTGAGTACAACAACGAAGTACAGCAGGCTGCTGACGCTGAGTACCTTCAGAAGATGAAAGACGAAGGCGTAACTGTTGTTGAGCCGTCCGAGGAAGTTCTTGCCGGATTCAAGGAGAAAGCACAGCCGTTCTATGAAATGGGTGCTGACTTTGGCTGGAGCGATGGCCTCTATGACACAGTTAAAAAGGCTATGGGTGCTGAATAATCCATTTTGCAGTAAAAGCATAAAGTAACTGTTCCCGGCGGATCTGTCCGCCGGGGCAGTTTCCCTGATAGGAGTCTGAAAATCTATGGAGAAGAAAGAAAATAAAGCTTCAGCGATCCTGATGAACATTGACATCGTTGTCGCTTCCATTATTCTTGCGATCCTGATCGTCCTGACATTCCTCGGCGTTGTATGGAGATATATCTTCAACGCACCATTTACATGGCTTGAGGAGGTTCAGACCTCATGTATGGTCTGGATTGTATTTGCAGGCGCAGGTGCAGCATTCCGCTCCGGCAACCATGTTGCGATCGAGATGATCGTCGACCTGATGCCGAAGAGTATGCAGAAGATCATGGAAATCCTGATTTCCATCGTAGTTGTAGTTGTAATCGGATATCTGTTCATGCAGAGCATCGGTTTCATCCAGGTGTTCGTAAAGAGCGGACGTTCCACAAGTATGTTAAAAATTCCGTATTCCTGGGTATACGGTATCGCGATCTTATCCTATTTTGATATGATCATCAGCTATTTCTACGCCCTGTTCCACGGCGTAAAATCTGAGGCAAAGGAGGCAGCAAGCAGCAATGAGTAATGTGTTAATGTTATCTGCAATTGTGATGCTGGTCCTTCTTTTCTTCAAGGTTCCGGTATTTATCGCCGTCCTCGGCGGTTCCATGGTTTACTTCGTTATGAACCCGGGAATCAATACCGTTATCTTTGCCCAGCAGGCAATCATTGGTACTGAGAAAATTTCCCTTATGGCGATCCCGTTCTTCGTTTGTGCCGGTATCTTCATGAACTACACCGGTGTTACAAAGAGGATCATGGATTTCTGTGAGGTTGTAACAGGACGTCTTCCTGGCGGTCTCGCACAGGTAAACGTACTTTTATCCACCGTTATGGGCGGACTTTCCGGATCCAACATCGCCGATGCAGCGATGGAGTCTAAAATGATGGTTCCGGAGATGACAAAGAAGGGCTTCTCTCTGGAGTTCTCCAGTGTTGTAACAGCCGCTTCCTCCATGATCACACCGCTGATCCCGCCGGGAATCGCAATGATCCTTTACGGATGTATCGCGAACGTTTCCATCGGTAAGCTGTTTATTTCCGGCTTCGGTGTCGGAGGTCTTCTCTGCGTTTCCATGATGATCCTTGTAGGAGTGATCTCCAAGAAACGTGGCTATGGTCTTTTAACAACAGAAAAATTAACCTGGTCCAAATTCTGGACAGCTTTAAAACCGGCGATCCTGCCGCTGCTCCTTCCAGTTATCATCATCGGTGGTATCCGTATCGGTATCTTCACAGCTACCGAGGCAGGAGCTGTAGCGATCCTCTACGCTGCATTCCTTGGTTTTATCTACCATGAGATGCACATCAAGGATATGATCCAGGGCTTAAAGGAGACTGTCTGCACGACAGCTTCCATCATGCTCATCGTATCCGCTGCGTCCGTATTCTCCTGGATCCTCACAAAAGAGAGAATCCCGCAGGCGCTGACAGCGTGGATGCTTGCAAACATCCACAGCAAATATGTATTCCTGATCGTTGTAAATATCTTCTTACTGATCGTAGGTATGTTCATCGAAGGTAACGCTTCCATGATCATTCTGGTTCCGCTTCTTGCGCCGATCGCTGCACAGTACGGAATCAACGAGATCCAGTTCGCAATGATCTACATCTTCAATAACGCCATCGGCGCATTATCACCGCCTATGGGAACCCTGATGTTCGTAACCTGCTCTATTACAAAGTGTAAGACCGCAGCATTCATCAAAGAAGCAGTACCGTTCTACATCCTGCTTATTATCAACCTGATGCTCCTTACCTGGGTCGAGCCGTTTACCACATTCCTTGTAAATCTGTTCTATTAGGGTAAACTTGCTGCCAGATGGGGATCGGTATGATGCCCCGTCTGGCAGTTTTGATTTATATACCATGAATTCTTTTATATGAAGAAAGGAAATTATTATGGAACGCTTAAATTATGATGTTCTCAAAAAATCTGGTTATGATGGATATGTATTAAAAGACGCACCGGAGAAAGTTCTTCAGTTCGGTGAGGGAAACTTCCTTCGAGCATTCGTTGACTACTGGTTTGATCTTGCAAATGAGAAAGCAGGCTGGAACGGAAAATGCTGTCTGGTACAGCCGATCGCTCCAGGTCTTGCAAAGATGATCAACGAGCAGGAAGGTCTCTACACACTGTACCTTCGCGGAAGCGAGAACGGACAGAAGGTAGACGCTAAGAGAGTGATCTCCAGCGTAAAACGCTGCTTAAACCCGTATGAGAAAGAGGATTACGAGAAGATGATGGAGGTTGCTGCAAGCGACGACCTTGAGATCATCGTTTCCAACACAACAGAGGCCGGTATCCAGTATGATCCGTCCTGCAAACAGGATGACTGCCCGCCGTCCAGCTTCCCGGCAAAATTAACTCAGGTTCTCTATCATCGTTACAAAGCAGGAAAGAAAGGTATCATCATGCTTGCCTGCGAGCTGATCGACAACAACGGTAAAGAGCTCTTAAAGTGCGTAAACCAGTACATCGAGCAGTGGGGACTTGAGGACGGATTCAAGAAGTACGTAAATGAAGACTGCACATTCTGCGGTTCCTTAGTAGACCGTATCGTTCCGGGCCGTATCAAAGACGCAAACGAAGTTGCTGAGCTTGAGCAGAAGAATGGCTACGCTGACCCGCTTACAGATGTTGGCGAGGTATTCGGCGTCTGGGTCATCGAGGGCGATGAGAAGTTAAACGACATTCTTCCGTTCAAGAAAGCAGGACTTCTTGACAAAGTATTCGTAACACCGGATATGAGCCCGTACAAGAAGAGAAAAGTTAGAATCTTAAACGGCGCTCACACAGGTTTCGTACTCGGCGCTTACCTTGCAGGCGAGAACATCGTTCGTGACTGTATGCATGACGAGGTCATCAAGGGCTTCATGAACAAGATGCTCTACGATGAGGTTATCCCGACACTTCCGCTTGACAAGAACGACTTAATGCAGTTCGCATCCGCAGTACAGGATCGTTTCAACAACCCGTTCGTTGACCATGAGTTAATGAGCATCTCCTTAAACTCCACATCTAAGTGGAAAGCAAGAAACATGCCGTCCTTCCTTGAGTACATCAAAGAGACCGGTAAGCTTCCGGAGTGCCTGACCATGTCCTTAGCGGCTTATATCGCATTCTACAGCAATGACATCCAGGCTCTGACAGACGCAGGTCTTGTTTGCAAGCGTCCGGCCGGCAACGAGTACACCGTAAGCGATGACAGATGGGCACTTGAGTTCTACTATGCGCACAAGGATGACTCCGCAGAGGCTCTTGTAAACGCAGTTCTCACTAACGAGAAAATGTGGGATCAGGATCTCACAAAGATCGCTGGTCTTGAGGAGAAGGTTGTCGCTGACCTTAAGAAGATTCGCACGGAAGGAGCAAAGGCTGCATTTGCAAGCTGCCTTTAATTAACATATGAAAGTAATTCAGATTTCCAGACTGGATAACGTAGCGGTCGCTCTTCACCCGATCAAAAAGGGTGAGGAGGTCACTGCAGGCGGCATCACAGTCACAGCGCTTGAGGACATCCCACAGGGCCACAAGATCGCGTTAAAACCGATCAAGAACGGTGAGAATATCATCAAATACGGCTTTGCCATCGGTCACGCGACAGCAGACGCAGAGGCCGGTGCATGGATGCACACCCACAACGTGAAGACAAATCTGGAAGGAGAGATGGAGTATACCTATACTCCGTCCCTCGACTTCCCGGAAAAAGTTGAGCCGGAGACTTTTATGGGCTTCCGCAGAAAAGACGGCCGCGCGGCGATCCGCAATGAGATCTGGATCATCCCGACCGTAGGCTGTGTCAATGATATCGCAAAGAAAATGGTCCGCGACAATCAGGATCTTGTGAAAGGCACCATTGACGGACTCTATACATTCCCGCATCCGTTCGGCTGCAGCCAGACAGGCGCAGATCATGCACAGACAAGAAAGCTTCTTGCAGCCCTTGTCCGTCATCCGAACGCAGCCGCTGTTCTCGTATTAGGACTTGGCTGTGAGAACCTGACCCACGAGCAGTTCCTGGAAGAGCTTGGCGATTACGACCATGACCGCGTAAAATTCCTGACCTGTCAGGAAGTGGATGATGAGTTTGAGGCAGGAAGAAAGCTTCTTGAGGAATGTTCCGCATACGCGGCGCAGTTTGAGAGAGAGCCGATCCCGGTCAGTGAGCTTGTTGTCGGCATGAAGTGCGGAGGCTCCGACGGACTTTCCGGCATCACCGCAAACCCGACTGTCGGACGTTTCAGTGATATGATGGCAGCCAGAGGCGGTTCTACTGTGCTTACAGAGGTTCCGGAGATGTTCGGAGCGGAAGGTTTCTTAATGAACCGCTGTGTAAATAAAGAAGTATTCGACAAAGCCGTCAACATGATCAACGGCTTCAAGAACTACTTTATTAGCCATCACGAGGTGGTTTACGATAATCCGAGCCCGGGTAACAAGCAGGGCGGTATCACCACCCTTGAGGATAAATCCTGCGGATGTGTCCAGAAGGGCGGTACAGCTCCGATCATGGATGTCATCGGTTATGGTGATCCGGTGGTGACAAAAGGTCTTAACATGCTTTACGGACCGGGAAATGACCTGGTATCCGCTACAGCCATGACGGCTGCCGGAGCGCACATGATCCTGTTCACAACAGGTCGCGGAACACCGTTTGGTGCACCGGCTCCGACCTTAAAACTGGCGACAAACAGCCAGCTTGCGGAGAGAAAGAAAGGCTGGATCGACTTCGATGCCGGTCCGATCGCTGACGGCGAGACCATTGATGATGCTGCGAAGAGACTTCTGCAGCTTGTGATCGAGGTTGCCGGCGGAAAACAGACAAAAGCCGAGGAGAAAGGCTTCCGCGAGATCTCCATTTTTAAAGACGGTGTTGTGCTGTAATAACAGCTTCACAATTTTTTATGTTTCCCTTATAGAGACACCTGCTTTCCGGTCAGAGATGGCCGGAGGCGGGTGTCTTTTTTTGAGTAATAGGAAATTCCGAAGAATTCCCTGTTATATAAAAAGGCACTCACGTGCCAATGATATGCACTCGCGCGAAGATGTAGACTGTCACAAGCAACCGCGCGGGGCGCGAGAATATGCCAGGGCACATTCATTTTACGGAGCATCCGAACAAGCCGCCTGTGCAGGTCCGGTGGGCGTCCGCGTGGGATTGTCCTATATTTTAAAAGACCCCGGCAGTGTCCTGTGAGAGGCACTGCCGGGGGTAAGTAGGGGGAGTATGGGTATGACGATTGGAATCAGTCTGTAAGTCTACACTTACCATGCTGGGGAAGGAGCGGGATTAAATAATGTAATTATGAGGTATGGTTCTCCGGAACAGCTTCTGCGTCTGGTGTGGACGGTATTGCCGGATCACCCGTGCCGGAGCTTAAATCGGAAGTACCGGATTCGGGTTTTGCGGCTGCGGGATTTGCAGCCTGTTCACGATGTACAGCCGGGATCGTAAGTCCGCTGACATTAATATTCCGGTTCACCTTTGCGTCATACGTTTGCGCTTTCAGGATATCCCTGAAATCCACACCGGTGGCCTCGGACATGGTGTCGAATACCTGCTGCATGACAGCCGCCGTATTTCCGGAGATTTCGCTGACTCCGCTGCCGTTTGTGCCGTTTGCACCACCGGTTCCGTAGATATTGACCTTGTCGATAGAGGACAATGGCTTCGCGATCTCTGCGGCCATCTGCGGCATAATGCCTACTAACATCTCGACGATAGCGGCGTTATTGTACTTCGCATAAGCTTCTGCTTTTTTCTCCATACCTTCCGCCTCTGCGACGGCCTTTGCCTGGATCGCAGCCGCCTCCGCCTCTCCGCGGGCACGGATTCCGGCGGCTTCCTGCTCCGCCTGATATCTTGCGGCATCTGCCTTTGTACGCATGGCTTCCGCCTCTTTTTCTAACTCATATTTTCTGGCTTCCGCCTCACGCTGACGTTTTGCAAGCATGGCAGCCGCCTCCTGCTCGACCTTGTAGCGCTCCGCATCGGCTTTCTTGTTGACTTCCGCGTCTAACTGCTGCTGTTGAACGGCAACTTCCTGCTTCCGAAGTTCTGCTTCGCGCTCCGCCTTTGCGATCTGGGCATTTACGGTAGCTGTCTGGATCGTTTTTTCCTGTTCCTGCTTCTGGATTTCATAAGCAGCGTCCGCTTCCGCTTTCTTCGTGTCGGAGTGCTTCTGAAGCTCTGACTTACGGATCTCCAGCTCGTTATTTTTCTCCGCGATCTCTGTCTCCGCAAGTACGCGGGCATCGTTGGCAGATTTGTTCGCTTCTGCCTGGGCGATAGCGATATCGCGGTCTGCCTGGGCTTTTGCGATCGCGGCATCTTTCTTGATCTTTGAGGTATTGTCGGCACCAAGATCCCGGATCAATCCATTATCGTCAGTGACATTCTGGATATTACAGGACAGGATCTCGATTCCCAGCTTATCCATGTCCTTGGATGCCTTTAGCATAACCTGATCAGAGAAGGAATCCCTGTCGGTGTTGATCTCCTTTAAGGAGAGAGTACCGATGATCTCACGCATGTTTCCCTGGAGGGAATCCTGAAGATCCATGGTGATATCCTCGGGCTTCTTATTTAAGAAGTTTTTTGCTGCCAGACGGATCCCTTCCTGAGATGGGGTGATCCGTACCTTGGCAACCGCGTCGACATTGACATTGATAAAATCGTTTGTCGGAACGGACTGTTCCGTTTTGATATCGACGGTCATCTGTCCGAGATATAAACGGTCCATCCGTTCAAAGAACGGGATCCGGATTCCGGAACGTCCGATGAGGATCTTTGCGTCATGCTTAAGACCGGAAATAATATAAGCCTGATCCGGCGGAGCTTTCACGTATCCACATGTGATGAGGACAAGGATCAGAATCAGAATGACTGCAATGGTGATAGGGATGATCAGATGATTCAAATTCATAGAAACTCCTTTCTGGACCTTGACTTTTGTTGCAAAATTCTCATGTGTAACAGAAAAGTTTGAGGAATTTCCTGTCACATAAAAAGGTATATTCCTTTTCGCTAAATTCACAGTATCAGAAAGTATCAGAAAATACAATACGATGCAACAAAGTGTAAGAAAACGTAAGAGGAATGTAATCGGAATGCCATAAAATTGCCACATAGATTACATTTTTCTTAAAACTGAGCGCGGTGGATTGATAGCGGAAGAAGTTATGGTATATTTATAGATAGAAGGATTGGATCGTGTCGAAATATGATATGGACTGGATTGTGGCGGTTGTGGATACGAAAAAACTTCGGATGTTCGGAGACCTAACGCCCACCGAGACAAATTTACTGTTACATACCACCTGAAAGAGGTGGGAGTTTTCGCGACTGAGATAAAAGGGAGGGATCACATGGATACCAGAATCTGGATGCAGGAGTCGTTTTGGGAGAGTGCAGAGAAGCAGAGTGTGAAAGAGAGTCCGCAGGAAAACGCTGGACATCTCTCAAAAGACCAGAATGAAAACGGTGGAAATAAGCTGGTGGATCAAAAGACAAGTCTCTGGAAGCAGACGTATGAGAATATTCTGGTTGGGATGGGATTCTGCGTGATCAAACTGAATTTTCTTCTGTTATATTATATTCTGCCGTTCATAGGAATCCTTATGATATTTGCAGGATTACGGAATTTGAAGCAGGAAGATAAATGGTTTAAGGCGGGGTATGCTGCGGCAGCGATCAACGTTGTGATTACAATGATTTCCATAGTGAGTGGAACTTTTATCAACAGAAGACAAATTTATGATACATATATTTGGCAATTCATGCTCTTATGGGAATTTGCATTGCCGCTGATCATAGCATCCTGCTTTTTCCGCGGCATGCAGACAGAGCTAAAAAAGCGTGAGAAGGAAGCGGACAACAAAATCCTGATCCATTTAGTTATCTGGTATGCAGTCATTATACTGCTTATGAACATGAATGACAGCGGCTGGATCATTGGAATCGCTGTTCTTGCGACATATATTGGAATTCTTGTGGAGTTAAAACATACCGCTGAAGATCTGGAAAAGGCAGGGTATGTATTGGAAGAACCGCCGATGCGTGTCTCCAACGGGAAGTGTGCGGCAGGGGCAGTTGTTCTAACCGCAGCAGGACTTGTAATCGGAACCATATTCTTTGGTTCCTACCATATGAAATGGAATGAGGTGAAGGCACTGAAGGATCCGGCATACGAGGAGATAAAAACGCATCTGGTCTCGATTGGATTTCCGGAGGATATTCTGGATGACCTGAAAGAGGAAGATCTCTTAGCGTGCAAGAACGCCAGACAGGTACGATTGCAGCAAACGGATTATCCGATCAATGACGGAGAACAGGTCGTCACAAGGTCAGAAGGCTACACGCAGTATTCGCGGGAGTATCCTCATAAAGAACTGAGACTCAGTGGAATTGCAGTAGAACTTGAGCAGGAAGGGCATTGGAAGATCATCCATCATTTTCTTTGGAATGAAGATCCGGGCTTTCATGGGACAGAGGCTTTGCAGCTATATCCGGCATGCCGGGAACGGAATGGTGGCTGGCTCGAAGAAGGAGAGCTGACCGGACAGGTCCTTTATGATAAGAAGGAAATTTCCTATGCCGCGGATTACGCGTCTCTGGAAAACGAGACTTATGATATGGGGCAGAGCTGGCCGTTTTATGAGAGCCGGGAGACGAGCAGTATCTTCGCAGAGTTCTCGATGCCATGGCGCGGGGAGCGATGCCGTGGATATGTATCTTATGGCATCAGGGAAAAAGAGAAGGACTGGTGGATCGATTCCTGGCTGAACTATACGCATCAGAAGAGCATTCTGCAATATCCAGTCATGACGGCAGCTCAGAATCGAAAACAGGGCGGCTGGCTGGATAACCTGGTATTCTTCACGGTACAGGATGCGCTGCAGGTACTTCCGGGAGAAGAAACTGATTAAAAGGTATGTAAAATCAGGAGAAAAATTGACTGCAATGGTTTGATGCGTGTTTGCACTTACAATGTTAGCGGTAAATATATGGACTGAGAGACAAAATTTCTGCCGGAGAATTCAATTCAGGTTGGGCTTTTGCGTGTGATTATAAAGCAAGTGAATGGTACAGGCAGTTGTTCTGTTGGGGATAAGATCCACAGAATGACTGCTTATTTGATGGATTATCCACATATGGTATTTGTAAACAGGGGTAATAACAAAATGTAGATATTGCACATACAAAAGAAAAAACTTTGAAAAAAACTGGAAAAAGAGGTTGACTTTTCCGTGGGGATTTGATATTATAATACTCGCCTTGAGCGACAGGGCAAAACTTATTAAGAGTCATTAAGAAAACTTCTTAATCTTTCGAAAAAAGTTTTAAAAAATTCTTGACAAACCGGAAACGGTATGATAGAATAAACAAGTTGCCGCTGAGAACGAAAACGACAACGAAACAAAGTTCCTTGAAAACTGAACAGTATGTAAAACCCTGAAAATTCTTATAAAAATGGTCTTTGGTTTAGACCATGAATGAGAACATTCAGAACAAAACCTAACAAAACAGTAGAACGGTTTAAAATTAGCCAAGCTAAATTTTGGATCTGGACAACTCAACGA
>NZ_QWGJ01000080.1:0-211 GCF_003435225.1 Clostridium sp. AF28-12
CTTGACAAACCGGAAACGGTATGATAGAATAAACGAGTTGCTGCTGAGAACGAAAGCAACAACGAAAAAAGTTCCTTGAAAACTGAACAGTATGTAAAACCCTGAAAATTCTTATAAAAATGGTCTTTGGTTTAGACCATGAATGAGAACATTCAGAACAAAACCTAACAAAACAGTAGAACGGTTTAAAAATTAGCCAAGCTAAATTTTG
>NZ_QWGJ01000080.1:256-519 GCF_003435225.1 Clostridium sp. AF28-12
CTGGATACAAACACTTTAACATGAGAGTTTGATCCTGGCTCAGGATGAACGCTGGCGGCGTGCCTAACACATGCAAGTCGAACGAGGTAAATAAGATGAAGTTTTCGGATGGATTCTTATTTGCCGAGTGGCGGACGGGTGAGTAACGCGTGGGTAACCTGCCTCATACAGGGGGATAACGATTGGAAACGATTGCTAATACCGCATAAGCGCACAGTATCACATGGTACAGTGTGAAAAACTCCGGTGGTATGAGATGGACC
>NZ_QWGJ01000081.1:0-509 GCF_003435225.1 Clostridium sp. AF28-12
ATGTTCAACCTTCTGTGTGAACGGGCTGACAACACCTATGGCGGGCGTCTGCCCTACCATGTGCGGGTGCTATGGGACGAGGCTGCCAACACCGGGCAGGTGCCGGGGCTGGAAAAGATCGTGGCCGTCATCCGCTCCCGTGAGATCAGCCTGACGCTTTTTTATCAGGCAATGAGCCAGTGTAAGGCATTGTACAAAGACCATTCCGAAACCATCATGGGCAACATGGACAGCATCGTGTTCCTCGGAGGCCGGGAGGCTTCCACCCTAAAGGATATTTCGGAAAACTGGCTGGGCAAGGCCACCATCTCTATGCAGACCGAGGGCCGAAGCCGTGGACAGTCTGAAAGTTACAGCCAGAATATGCAGCGGCTTGGCCGGGAGCTGATGACCACCAGCGAAATCACCACCATGCCCGGAGATAAATGTATCTTACAGCTTAGGGGGCTCCCACCCTTCCTATCCCCAAAGTATGACTTGAAAAAGCACCCGAATTACAAGTACACAGC
>NZ_QWGJ01000009.1:0-143300 GCF_003435225.1 Clostridium sp. AF28-12
TATCCAGGAAGGTCTGGTTGATTGATGAAACGGTGAAGATGGATTTCAATATGTGGTTTTGAAGGTATGTGTGAGTAGACCAGACAGAGATGTCTGGTCTTTTTTTGTAAAGCGCAGATTGACGCAAGAGTCCTCATAGTAGTAGCTTTAAATTGATTTGAAGTGTTATTATGAGGACTCTTTTTATTATTCTTTCATAAAACCTTTCTTGATCGCATCCTGGATCAGATGATCCGTAATTTCGTAGAGACGCTCGGAGCCGAGCTTCGTCTTGCTCTGGCGGCCGTAGACCTGCTCGGAGGTGATCTGGTGCTGCTTCCAGTCATCACCGTTATTGCTGTGATTTAAGAGAAGCGGTTGAAGATTGTCCATGGCATGGGCATATTTGGATTCAGATGTTTCGCAGTCCTCAAACTCGTCGAAGAGAGCGATGAGCTCATTTTTCTGATCCTCCGGTAGGATGGAGAAGATACGCTCTTTAGCAGCGTCTTCGCGGGCCTTTTGGGTCTTGCGACCTTCCTCGTCGTAGGCGAAGGTGTCACCTGCATCAATCTCCACGATATCGTGGATCAGGCACATCAGCATGACCTTTGCGATATCTACGGATTCATTGGAATACTCACGGAGAAGGTAGGACATGATGGCCATATGCCAGGCATGTTCTGCGTCATTTTCCCGGCGGCCATGGCCGGAGAGATGTGTCTGGCGCAGGATATTCTTTTCTTTATCAATCTCAAGTACAAAATCTAACTGTTGTTTTAAACGTTTATCCATGAATGTTTGCCTCCCGATATGTAAATTGACCTATAGGGTGTGTTTTTTGATGAGTCCAGAGGATTGATGAGTTTATCCTACCAATTTATGAGAGAAAAGTACAGCGGTTTTTTAGAATGGGAATTGTAACTGTTCCGTAGATCTGCGCACTTGCTGCGCAGACCGTAAGAAAACATAATCTGGAAGACAAAAATCCCATCGGTGCAGCCGATCTGAAATGGATTTTTGCTTGTAACTATGAAGGTACTGAATAGTTACTGGAAATTCAAAGCAAGGCATGAACGGGTGAGAATACTGATAAAATAAGGATAAAACATACCGGAAAATAAAGTGTAGAAATTTTTCAAAAAATATAAAAAACGGGTTGACAGATGCGAAAACATATTATATAATAGCACTGTTCTTAAGGAACAGCTAAGAACAAAGGAAATATTCCTCGATAGCTCAGTCGGTAGAGCACGCGGCTGTTAACCGCGCTGTCGTAGGTTCGAGTCCTACTCGGGGAGTTTTTATTTTGCCAGTTTCATGGATATGAGCTTCTGGTACAAATAATGAACGCGGCCCCATGGTCAAGCGGTTAAGACATCGCCCTTTCACGGCGGTAACAGGGGTCCGAATCCCCTTGGGGTCATTGATGTGCCGATGTGGCTCAATTGGCAGAGCAGCTGATTTGTAATCAGCAGGTTATCGGTTCGAGTCCGATCATCGGCTTTCAGTCCTAAACTTATGGACCTTTAGCTCAGTTGGTTAGAGCAACCGGCTCATAACCGGTCGGTCCCGGGTTCAAGTCCCTGAAGGTCCACTCTACCTGGTAAAAGCTTCATACAACTGATAAAATATTTGGCCCGGTGGCTCAGCTGGTTAGAGCGCCGCCCTGTCACGGCGGAGGTCGTGGGTTCGAATCCCATCCGGGTCGTTTCCTTAGAAATAAGGATTATTAATTTCATATCTGGGATCTTAGCTCAGCTGGGAGAGCATCTGCCTTACAAGCAGAGGGTCATAGGTTCGAGCCCTATAGGTCCCATTTGATGGGAAACCATCATCGACATATTTATATGTCTGCCGGTGTGGCGGAATAGGCAGACGCAAGGGACTTAAAATCCCTCGGGGGCAACCTCGTACCGGTTCAAGTCCGGTCACCGGCATGAAAAGAGCTTGTTTTGCAAGCTCTTTTTTTGTTTAACGAAAAACCCGAATTATGGGAGCGTGATGGAGATGAACAGGAGAGATCTCGAAATAATATGGATAGGAGAACAGATATGACATTTCGATATGCGTTGAAACGATCAATTCCGGTAATGGCGGGATATATCGTTCTGGGAATCGGATTTGGAATGCTGCTGGGAGCGAAGGGCTACGGCATCACCTGGGCGCTCGCGATGAGTGTGTTCATTTATGCGGGGTCAATGCAGTATGTGGCAATTGATCTGATAACAGGTGGCGCATCGCTGATCTCAGCGGCACTTATGACACTGATGGTCAACGCAAGACATTTATTTTATGGAATCTCCATGGTGGAGCGATATAAGGACACAAAACCATATAAGCCGTATTTGATCTTTGCGCTTACGGATGAGACGTATTCGCTGGTGTGCAGTGGAGATGTACCGGAGGGGGTCGAGGAGAAGAAATATTTCTTCCTTGTCTCGCTGTTGAATCAGATTTACTGGGTGATTGGAAGCGTGATGGGATCGGTGCTCGGGAGTGTATTGAATATCAATACGGAAGGGATCGATTTCTCGATGACAGCTCTGTTTCTGGTGGTATTTACGGAACAGTGGATGAGCACGAAGGATCACAGAAGCGCCGTTGCAGGTGTTGCTGCATCCGTGATCTGTCTGTTGATCTTTGGGGCATCAGCCTTTCTGATCCCGTCGATGATCTCTATCACGGTGATTTTGACGCTGATGCGTGGGAGTAAGAAAACTGAGAGCAGCCAGACGACGGCATAATTCATGATATTTTCCGAAGGACAGGAAATAGTATGAAAACAGTGCCCAGGTTGCTGCACACGGGTAGGAAATTTCCGAACTGAAAATTCCGTACAATACAGCGGTAGCGGTGGATTTTGCTTGATTTAGGAGGAATAGAGAGGATGGATTTGAGGGCGGTCACACTGATCGCGGTATGCGTTGCAGTAACGATTGTTTTAAGATTTCTTCCGTTTGTGATATTCGGCAGGAAGAAGGAGATCCCCGGATACATTACATATTTATCGGGAGTTCTTCCGTATGCGATCATGGGGATGCTGGTGGTGTACTGCCTGAAAAATGTGAGCTTTTTTGCGGGATCTCATGGAATTCCGGAGATTGCAGCTTCCGCAGTGGTTGTCGGGCTGCACGTATGGAAGAGGAATACACTGCTCAGTATTGCGGCAGGAACTGTACTTTATATGTTTTTGATTCAGGCCGTATTTTAGGATAAGAGGAGAAAGCTCTGGAATTGTGATCATGGGTCATGATCAGTCTGCGGTGGTGCTGGAACTGCAATTTAGTATTCTGAATTGAGGGATAATTTCAGACAGAAGGAACAAGATAACGGTATATTACTTGAGGTATTAAAAAAATTATGATATGATAGTCTCATCTTACGGGAAGTCTGGCGGATGGCACTGAATGCGGAATTTCGATGAAAATCCTGAAGGATCGAAATGGAGAATGGCAAAAGTGTAGGATCTTTATGACTGGAATGGAGGTCTGGATGAGACGAAGTGACAGAGAATTGAAGGACATGGCTGATATTGTGGCGATCGCGAAACGGGAGACTGTGTGCACCGTTGCGTTCCACGATGAGTCATGTCCTTATTTAATTCCATTGAATTATGGTGCAGAAGTGGAAGAAGGAAAGCTGGTTCTGTATTTTCACGGAGCGAAGGAAGGGACGAAGATCGATAAGATCAGAGAGAATCCTCAGGTTTCATATTGTATTTACGGGAAAAATAGCCTGGAGATCGATTATGACGCAGCCTGCAAGTCGACGACAAGCTTTGAGAGTATCTGCGGAAACGGAACTGCATATTTCGTGGAAGATCTCACATCGAAGAAAAAAGCTCTGGCGAGCCTCATGAATCAGATGAGTCAGAAGAAGGCATTCGAAGAGAACGCGTTCGCGGAGGCAATGGTGAACGCAGTGACGGTCTGGAAGATCGTAACTGAGAACGTCACCGGAAAAAGACATGAATAACATGAGGGACGGGTGTGTGCACGAATGGAAGCCCATGAGGGACAAAGAGGTGAAGAGAGCCGGAAACGTGCCTGTATGGTTCTGATGGATAAGGGAAACATAGAAAGGAGCATATACATATGGGAACAGATTTTAGAAAAGAGATCGGCACGACGATCGATCAGAGACGCGATGAATATACAAAAATCAGTGACGCGATCTGGGGTTTTGCGGAGCCGAGATTTCAGGAGTACGAGTCCACGAAGCTTCAGCAGGAGTTCTTAAAAGCGAGAGGATTTTCCGTCAAGGCAGATCTCGCAGGAGAAGAGACCGCATTTATCGCGGAATGGGGAAGCGGAAAGCCGATCCTCGCATTTTTAGGTGAGTTTGACGCACTTTCCAGCCTTCAGCAGGAGGCAGACTGCACAGAACGTCACCCGATCGAGGGAAAGACAAACGGACATGGCTGTGGTCATCACCTTCTCGGAACAGCGTCGGTAGCGGCTGTTGATGCGTTAAAAACTTATATGGAAGAGAATCACATGAGCGGAACGATCCGTTACTATGGCTGTCCGGCGGAGGAAAATGCGGGTGGAAAGGCATATCTGGTCCGGGATGGATATTTTGATGATTGTGATATCGCGATTACCTGGCATCCATACACAATGAATAAAGTTATGAAGGGCGGATTCCATCTGGCAAACTTCCGGGCATTCTTTACCTTCCACGGAATCTCATCCCATGCGGCCGGGGCGCCGGAGCTTGGACGTTCCGCGCTGGATGCCGTTGAGATCATGGATATCGGTGTGAACTATATGAGAGAGCATATGATCGATGCAGCGAGAGTTCACGGCGCGATCACAAACTCCGGCGGAATCGCTCCGAACGTGATCCCGGCTGAGGCACAGATCCTCTATGCGATCCGTGCACCAAAGGTAACACAGGTCAAGAAGCTTTATGAGCGGATGTGCGATATTGCAAGGGGTGCGGCTCTGATCACAGGCACGACCGTTGATATCAAGCAGGTTGCAGCATATTCCAACCTGATCAATAATGATACACTGGCGGATCTTGTTCAGGAGAATCTGGAGCATGTGGTTCCGATCGGCTATACGGAGGAAGAGCTTGCATATGCAAAGAAATTCCAGGGTGTGATCACAGAGCTGGATAAAGAAGGAATGAAGGATCAGGCGGCAGTGATCGGAGGAAAAGAGCATAAACAGGAGCTCTTAGAGCAGCCGATGTGGGATCTTATTGTCGATAAAAACAGTGCTTACGGCGGTGGCGGCTCCACGGACGTCGGAGATGTCAGCTGGGTCGTTCCGACAGCACAGGTCTATACCAGCTGTTACGCAGCAGGTACAGCGCTTCATTCCTGGCAGGCTGTTGCACAGGGAAAATCTTCGATTGCTCACAAAGGGATGTTGGCGGCAGCGAAGGTTATGGCGTATGTCGGCGCGGAACTTCTTCTGAATCCGGAATTAATTGAGAAGGCAAAGGCAGACTGGAAGGAAGAGCTTGACGGAGAGACATATCCGAATCCGCTTCCGGCAGATTTAAAACCATCGATCTGGTAATAGGATAGATCAGGCAGTCGGAATGAGAACCATCAAGGGCGATGGTTTTCAGAAGACTGCCTAAAAAAATAGGTATAACAAGCTTCTGCTTATGGAAGTGTTGCACATAGTGCCTGTTGATGGAAATGTGTGTGGCAGGAACAAGGATTACACAGGAAGGAGTGGACAGCATGGAAACAAAGAATCAAGATAGAATTTCTGAACTGGTGGAGAAACAGAAGGACACATATACATCTATGGCGGATGAGATCTGGGGATATGCGGAACCTCGTTTTCAGGAATATGAATCTTCGAGGGTACAACAGGAATACCTTGCGTCTCGCGGATTTTCAATCCGGGCGGACCTTGCCGGAGAGAAGACAGCGTTTATTGCCGAGTGGGGAAGCGGAAAGCCGGTCCTCGCATTTCTTGGTGAGTTTGACGCTCTTTCCAGTCTTCAGCAGGAAGCAGACTGCACGGAGCGTCGTCCGATCGCAGGAAAAACAGATGGACATGGCTGTGGCCACCATCTTCTCGGAACGGCATCTGTGGCGGCTGTCGATGCACTAAAGTCCTATATGGAAGAAAAAGACCTGAAGGGAACGATCCGCTACTATGGCTGTCCGGCGGAGGAGAATGCGGGCGGAAAGGCATATCTGGTCCGGGACGGATATTTCAATGACTGTGATATCGCTATCACCTGGCATCCAAGCACGACGAACAAAACAATGGGAGACGATAAATTCCTTGCCAATTTCCGTGTGTTCTTTACCTTCCATGGAATCTCCTCCCATGCGGCGGGAGCGCCGGAGCTTGGACGTTCTGCGCTGGATGCAGTGGAGATCATGGACATTGGCGTGAATTATATGCGAGAGCATATGATCGACGCAGCGAGAGTTCATGGTGCGATCACAAACACCGGTGGAATTGCCCCGAATGTGATTCCAGCGGAGGCACAGGTACTCTATGCGATCCGCGCACCAAAGGTAACTCAGGTCAAAAAGCTTTATGAGCGGATGTGCGATATCGCGAAGGGCGCGGCGCTGATCACGGGAACGACTGTGGATATTCGTCAGGTTGCCGCTTATTCCAACGTGATCGGAAATGATGTTCTGGAAGAGGTCATGGACAAAAATCTTGACCATTTTATTCCGATCGGATATACGGAAGAGGAGCTGGCGTACGCGGGAAAATTCAAAGAGGTCGTTACGGAGTTAGACAAAGAGGGCTTAAAGGACATGATCGCTCATGTCGTTGAAAAGGACAAGCGGAAGGAAGTCCTGGATATGCCACTGTTGGATTTTAAGCTGGACCGGAGCGAATCATATGGCGGTGGTGGCTCTACCGATGTCGGTGATGTGAGCTGGGTGGTTCCGACGGTGCAGACAAATGTGTGCTGCTATGCGGCAGGAACAGCACTTCATTCCTGGCAGGCTGTTGCTCAGGGAAAGGCAAGTGTTGCCCATAAGGGCATGCTGACGGCGGCAAAAGTCATGGCATGCACAGGAGCGGATCTTCTGGAAAATCCGGAGCTCATCAAAAAGGCTCATAAGGACTGGTTGGAAGAGCTGGACGGTGAAACATATCCGAATCCGCTTCCACCAGAAGTAAAACCGGGGCTGTGGTAAAAACATAGTCATTTTTTAGATATTTTAGCGTTAGGGAAAAGCTCCAGGAGAATCAGATATGGATTCTCCGGGGGCTTTTTGCATATAGTACAAATTGAATATAATTTCAGTATATTATATCGTATTCGCAAAAATTATATATAATATTCGAATTAAGCATTAGATGATATAAGAATCGACATTGTATAATATGCTTAAATACTGAGGACGAAAATAACTATTTTACAACAAAACAGACAAATACACAAGAAATGGATCGTGCCCAAATGAATGGGGAAAGAAGAAGGGAAAATTAGAACATGCAGGGTATGAGTCTTTGTTCATCGGAAGGAAATAAGCTTATTGAAAAAATTGATAAAGCCTTAGAAACATCCAGAATCATGAAGGATGTAGAGTGTTTCAGTCACCTGGACCGCTATACAGGTTCTGAGGATGGAGAGAAAGCGGCAGAACGAATCGCAAAACGAATGGAAGAACTGGGAATCCCGGTAGAGCGGGAAATTTATCAGGTATATAGAAGCCTTCCGGGAGAAGCATCCATACGGATCCAAGGGGATTCTTCGGAAGCAATCGTGCCTCTGACTCCGTATGTGTATAGTGGAACAGCGGAAAATCTGGAAGCTGAACTGGTTTTCGACCGGATCAGCGCAACCGGAGGCTGCAGCCAGAAGGAGCAGAGAGCAAGAATGGCAGAATTTGCCGGAAAGATCGTTCTGACATATGAGAACAGCTTTGCGTTTGCATGTGAGGCAAAACGTGCCGGAGTTTTGGGCGTGATCACAATCTGGCATGCGGATCTGGCACACCATGGAACGCTTGGAGGTGTATGGGGAACACCTGAGCCGGAGGATCTGGCTTGTCATTATCCGAGAATTCCGTTTGTGGAAATCACAAAAAGTGCAGGAAAGGAATTGCAGAAAAAACTGGAAGAAAGTCCACTGACGGCATGCCTTAACGTTGAAATGTGTCAGTCAATCGTTTCCAGTACCATGCCGGTAGCACGTATTCAGGGAAGATCGGATAAGTATGTGTTGGTTTCCGGTCATTATGATTCCTGGTATGAGGGGATAACGGATAATGGCGTTGCCAATGCTGCTATGATGGAGATTGCCAGGGTATTTCAAGAAAATCAGGAACATCTGGAGCGGTCTGTAGTGCTTGCCTGGTGGTCCGGTCATTCAGATGCCCGTTATTCCGGATCGACCTGGTATTATGATCACCATTGGGAAGATCTGAAAGAAAATTGTGTGGCCCACATTAATATGGATATTTGCGGCTGTAAAGGTTCGGATGTGGTTGGAATGCGGACATCTATGCTGGAGGGCGAAGCCTTTGACCGAGAGTTTTTAAGGGAGTTTAATGATAAAGAACCGGAGGCACCGACGCCGATGGTACGATTCGCAGATCAGACCTTCTGGGGAGCGGATATTCCGTTTGCTATGATGCCGCAGTTTATAAAACAGGATCATAAAATATTTTCCTGGTGGCATACGAAAGAGGATACCTTTGATAAGGTAGATCCGGAGGTGACACTGCGAGATACAAGAGTCATTGCAAAGTTGACCGCCATTTTCGCTAATTGTGAGAAGCTTCCTGCAGAGATGAGCGGGTTTGTCAGCTTTATGGAAAACGAGCTTCGTTCTATAGAACAGAAGCTTAGTGCGGAATTTGATCTTTCTCCGGTCTGGAGGGCGATCGGCAGCCTGAAGGAAGCGGTTGCAGATCTTGAAAACGCTATGGAGAATCAGAAACATACAGACGATGTCATCATGGAAATAGCGGGAGAATTGGCAAGGATCATGTACACGACATCCAGCCCATACCATCAGGATCCGGCGGTAAAGGGAACGGTGTTTGCCGGACTTGCTATGGCAGAGGGTCTGACAAGGGAAAATACAGAAGCAGATTATTATTTGGCAGTCCAGACAAGATTTGTGCGTCAGAGAAACCGGCTTACAGGACAGATGAACGTAGTTGCGGAGAATTGCCGGAAATGGATCTCTGGATGGGGGAAATAAAGTGAGAAGGAAAAAATTATGTAACAATATAATAACAAGGAGGACATGTGCATGAGAAAAAGGATATATGGAAAACTGACGGCATTGGCATTGGCCGGGGCTATGGTATTGTCGGGCTGCGGACAGAGTGGGGGAAACTCCGGTACATCGACAGCGGATTCAAAGGCGGAGACATCAGCTTCATCCGGTGCGGAAACATCGTCAGAGAAAAAACCAGAGTCCATTGGACGGACAGACATTATTTCGGCGAATAGCAGCGATATCCGGTCTATGGATCCACAGGTGGGGGTGGATTCACCATCTGCAACGCTGAATTTCCATATTTATAATGGTTTGATCAAAATTGATGATAACCGTGAGCCTGTAGGGGATCTGGCAGAGAGTTTTGAGATTGTGGATGACACAAAGTACAAATTTAAACTGCGGAAAGGCGTAAAGTTTCACAATGGAGATGAACTGAAGGCCAGCGATGTGAAATTCAGTTTAGAGCGTGCCAAGACCATGCCAAAAGCAATGTCTAATGCATCAGCCATTGATCATGTTTCTGTTGACGGGGATTACGAGGTGACGATCCATCTTTCAAATCCGTGTCCAGCATTCCTGTATATCCTTAATGATACCAGTATGAAGATCTTATCAGAGAAGGCAGTAACAGAGGCTGGCGATACATATGGAGAAGCTCCGATCGGAACAGGTCCGTTTATGTTTAAAGAGTGGGTTCCGAATGACCACTGGACGTTGGTCCGGTTTGATGACTACTTTGATGGACCTGCTACAGCCACTTCGATTACAACCCGGATCATTCCGGAAGGAAGTGCTCGTACAATCGCACTGGAAACAGGGGAGATTGATGTGATCTTAGCCGTAGATCCGGTGGATGCTGTCAATATTGAGAACTGTAAAGATCTTGTTCTGGAAAGCTGGCCGGCACCTTCTGTAGAATTTATGGCTATGAACACAACTAAAAAAGGATTGGATGATGTCCGGGTACGTCAGGCGATCAATTATGCCACGAATCGTCAGGAATTCGTAGATACGATTGTAGAAGGTCGCGGTGAAGTAGCCACCTCCGTTGTTGCAAAGACTGTGCCTGGGTGGAATGAGGACGTAAAGCCATATCCTCAGGATCTGGAAAAAGCCAAAGAACTTCTTGCAGAAGCAGGATATGAAAATGGACTGGATCTTAAGATGTACGTATCCGGAGAAGTACGAAGTCGTGCTGCACAGGTAGTTCAGGCTCAGTTAGCTCAGGTTGGCATTAATGTAGACATCAATGTGTATGAATGGGGAGCATTTCAGGATGCGATCAATGCCGGAGAACATGATCTCCTGATTCTTGGCTGGGTAAATACTACTTGTGATCCGGCATATAGTGTAACTCAGTTATTCCATTCAAGAAACTGTGGAATGAGCGGCAATCGTGCATATCTCAAAGATGATAAGGTAGATGAAATGATCGATGCTGCAGCGGTGGAAACAAATCAAGAAAAACGCCTCCAGATATATAAAGACCTTCAGGTTCGCTTAAATGAGCTCTGTCCGTGGGTACCTCTGTATTACAAATATAGCATGGTAGGAAGAAGATCAGACCTTAAGGGATTCAAATTTAACAAAAATACGTCCTTCCATTATTTGGGAGATTGCTATTACGAGAAGTAAAAAAGGACGGGGCTGTTACGCTTTGGCGTGATGGCCCCAAAGCTTTTTTGCGGCTTATGATATTGGTGTAAGGGAAAAGAAAAAAATTGAAAAAAATTTAAAAAGTGTTGACAAAGAAGAAAATATATAGTAGAATATTTTTTGTTGAGTGACAGACATCTGAAACTCAGAGAGCGTGCGTCAGTAGCTCAGCTGGATAGAGCATACGGCTACGGACCGTAGTGTCGGGAGTTCGAATCTTCTCTGGCGCGCTGATTAAGGCATCTGCAATTGCAGATGCCTTTTTTCGATTTCATGGGAACTTTTGATGGAACTTTCTGTGAAACTTGTGCAGTGAAAAAGGAAGAAGCTTCTGGAGGAAATCATGAAAAGAAGAACGGAACATTTTACATATGAGCTGGTCCGGTCCAGGCGCCGTTCCATGTCTTTGAAGGTGGAGCTTGACGGAACGATTACGGTGCGTGCTCCTTTCCGGACACCGCCGGAGACTGCGGATTGGTTTGTGGAGAGTCATCGGGATTGGATCGAGGTGAGGCTCCGTGCCGGAGAACAGATCCTTGCAGTGCGTCCGTCCTACACAGAAACGGAACGTCTTGAAGGAAAAAAACGAGCGGAAAACGTGTTAAAAGAACGATGCTGTTATTACGCAGGGCTCATGGG
The DNA here is from genome assembly GCF_003435225.1 of Clostridium sp. AF28-12. Lineage (NCBI taxonomy): Bacteria > Bacillati > Bacillota > Clostridia > Eubacteriales > Clostridiaceae > Clostridium > Clostridium sp. AF28-12. The sequence continues at coordinate 11,458 of NZ_QWGJ01000009.1, forward strand.
CGTTTCCTATGGATCGATCACGGTCCGGGAGCAAAAGACGCGCTGGGGGAGCTGCAGTGCAAAGGGAAACCTGAATTTTAATTGGAAGCTGGTTCTGATGCCGGAGGAGATTCTGGACTATGTTGTGGTCCATGAGCTTGCCCATCGGCTCCAGATGAACCATAGCACGGAATTCTGGGATGAAGTGGAGAAGAATCTGCCGGATTATCGAAAACGGCGGCAATGGCTGAAGGAAAATGGCCAGAAGTATTGAACGTGCCGGAATGAGGAAGCGCAAAGAGGGAGAGAAACGATGCAGAAAAAGAAAGAAATCTGGATGCTTCAGACAAAACGGGCAGATTTTAACGGGCTTGCGATGCGTCTGGGGGTGAGTCCGGTGGCTGTTCGGATCATGCGAAACCGAGGTCTTTTGGATGAACGTGAGATGAGAAAGTATCTTTACGGGACACTGGATGATCTTTATGATCCGCGACAGATGAAGGGAATGGAGACCGCTGCGGGGATCATTGAAAAGAAGTTGATAGAAGGGAAAAAAATCCGGATCATCGGCGACTACGATATTGATGGTGTTTGTTCAACATATATTCTTCTCAAGGGCTTTCACCGTGCTGCCGGAAATGGGCAGATTGATTATGAGATACCGGACCGGATCCGGGATGGCTACGGGATCAATGAATCCATCATCCGTCAGGCAGCAGAGGACGGGATCGATACACTTGTGACCTGTGATAATGGAATCGCGGCATTAAAGGAGATCAGCATCGCAAAGCAGCTTGGCATGACGGTTGTGGTGACCGATCATCATGAAGTACCGGTAGATGCTTATGGACAGATTCTGCCGCCGGCAGATGCAGTGGTTGATCCGAAGCAGGACGGGGAGACGTATCCGTACCATGAAATTTGCGGTGCGGTCGTAGCATGGAAGCTTATAAACGTGATCTATGAGGATCTTGGAATTCCGGAGCATGAGTGGATGGAGCTTCTGGAGTTTGCGGCCATTGCGACCGTGGGAGATGTCATGAAGCTGCAGGATGAAAACCGTCTGATCGTCAAATATGGACTGAAAAAGATCGGTTCGACGAAGAACACCGGTCTCAGAATGCTTGTAGAGAAAAACAATCTGGATATAAACAATCTGAGCGCATATCACATTGGTTTTGTGATCGGACCGTGCTTAAATGCAGGTGGACGGTTGAAAAGTGCGAAGGTCGCGCTCCGGATGTTGTTAGAACAGGATCCGGACCGAGTCAGTGGGCTGGCGGATGAATTAAAGGAACTCAATGATGTGAGAAAGGATATGACGGCAAAGGGAGAAACAGAGGCTATCGAACAGGTAGAACGTTTCTATATGTCGGATAAGGTGCTGGTGGTGTTCTTACCGGAGTGCCATGAATCACTTGCCGGGATCATAGCCGGAAGACTCCGGGAGCATTTCCATAAGCCATCCTTTGTGCTGACGAGAGGCGAGCAGAGTGCGAAGGGATCCGGACGTTCCATAGAGGCATACCATATGTACCAGGGGCTTTGCGAGGTATCGGATCTGCTGGTGAAATTTGGCGGACATCCAATGGCAGCGGGACTTTCCATTGAGGAAAGTGATATTGATGAGTTCCGGAGAAGACTGAATGAAAATGCAAAGCTTACGGAAGATGATTTCGTTCCGCAGATCTGGATCGATGTTCCGATGCCGTTTGAGTATGTGAATGAAAAAATCGTGGATGAGCTCAAAGGTCTGGAACCATTCGGGCAGGGAAATGAAAAACCGTTGTTTGCCCAGAAAAGTCTGACGATTCGAAATGTACGTGTTCTTGGAAAAAATCGAAATGTCGTGAAAATGAATCTGGTGACGAACACTGGACATCCGTTCGATGGTCTGCTGTTTGCAGATGGAGATCTTTTTTTGGAAGAGCAGACAGGGCAGAATACGATCGACATGATCTATTATCCGGATGTAAATGAATATAATGGGACACGTACCTTGCAGGCGATCATAAAAAATTATAAATTTCGTTGATCGGTCAGTCGAAGAATGGGAATGCAGGCATGATTTCCTCTCCATCCTCATAAACTTGCTTTGAGCAAAAGAGGATGGAGAGAATTTTTTTATGGAAAAGCCGGGGGATTTTGAACGGTGCTCTGTTTTTGAGACAAAAATGCTGCTGGGATCGTCGGATGACGGGGGATTGAGTGGGAAGGAAGCGACAAAGCGGCTTCGGGAGTATGGGCGGAACGAGCTGGAGGAGAAAAGGCCTCCGTCTGTGGCAGAACGGATGCTTTCGCAATTGATGGATCCGCTGATTTATGTACTTTTGGCGGCAGGAGGAATTTCTGTATTTCTTGGAGAACGAGGAGATGCGGTGATCATTGCAGCAGTTGTGCTGCTCAATGCAACGGTTGGTGTGATTCAGGAGGGAAAGGCCCAGAAAGCGCTGGAGTCATTAAAAAAGCTGACAACAAGGAAGGCGCTTGTCCGGCGGGACGGAAAGCTTTTGGAGATGGACGCGGCGGAGCTGGTGCCGGGCGACAGGGTGCTTTTAAATGCCGGGCAGCAGGTACCGGCGGATCTCCGACTGATCCGTTCGGAAAATATGAAGGTACAGGAGGCATCACTTACCGGAGAGTCTGTACCGGTGGAAAAGGATGCGCAGTATGTGGCTTCGACCGGAACACCTCTCGGTGATCGAAAAAATATGGCATATATGTCAACCTTTGTGACTGCCGGACGCGGTGAAGGGATTGTTACAGATACCGGGATGCAAACTGAGATCGGACGAATCGCGAAAATGATCCATGAAACACCGGAAGAGATTACACCGCTTCAGAAACGGTTGGGAGAGTTGGGAACATTTCTTAGTATTCTGGCTGTGGGTCTCTGTACGATCCTTTTTCTGGCGGCAGTCTGGCAGAAGCGGGATGTTGGGGAGATGTTTCTGACAGCGATCTCTTTGGCTGTGGCAGCAGTTCCGGAAGGACTTCCGGCTGTGGTGACGATCGTCCTTGCGCTTTCTGTTTCGAGGATGGCGAAGGTACATACGATCGTGAGACGTCTTCCTTCTGTGGAAACTCTTGGAGCGGTTAATGTGGTTTGCTCGGACAAAACGGGGACATTGACAAAAAATCAGATGACGGTGCGGAATCTGGATGGGGACAGAGAGTGGCTTTTACGAACATTTTTACTCTGCAATGATGCAAGATGGGGAAAGCACGGAATCATCGGAGATCCTACAGAAGCAGCTTTTCTTTTATATGCGGATAAAAATGCAAGGAATGGGGAAAAACAGTCCGAACAGATCCGGGATGCGTGGAAAAGAATTGCGGAGCGTCCGTTTGACTCGGAGAGAAAGTGTATGACAACGGTGCATCAAAACGGAATGCGGACAGTTTCGTTCACGAAAGGTGCACCGGACATAATCCTTGAAAATTGCACCTCCTACCGAGACGAAATGGGAGTTCATCCGATGGGAGTATCGAAACGAACATGGTACATGAGGCGGGCAGAAAAAATGTCTGCGTCCGGTGGGCGTGTTCTTGGGGCGGCGGTAAAGGAGGGAAAGGATCTTTCCGAGAAGGGAATGACCTTTCTGGGAATGGCAGTGCTTGAGGACCCGGTCCGTCCGGAGGTTTCCGGAACAGTGGAAGAATTCCGCCATGCAGGTGTTACGACCGTCATGATTACAGGGGATCATAAGGATACGGCACTTGCGACCGCAAGAACGCTTAAGATCGCGGATTCTCCCTCTCAGTGCATGACAGGGTCAGAGTTGGATTGCCTGGGCGATGGGGAGCTTGCTGATAAGATTTTGGAGATCCGGGTATTTGCACGAGTTTCTCCGGATCATAAGGTACGGATCGTCCGGGCATTGAAAAAAAACGGCGGAATCGTGGCGATGACCGGGGATGGAGTCAATGATGCCCCATCTTTAAAAGCGGCGGATGTCGGGATCGCGATGGGAATGAGCGGAACGGATGTGGCAAAGCAGGCAGCAGATATAGTATTGACAGACGACAATTTTGCAACGATCCGGGAAGCTGTCCGGGAAGGAAGAGAGATCTATGCCAATATTAAAAAGACAGTCATTTTTCTTTTATCATCGAATTTTGGTGAGATCATGACCATGTTTTTTGCGATCCTTTTTTCCTTTCCGGCACCTCTTAAGGCAAGTCATATCCTGTGGATCAATTTGATCACGGATTCGTTGCCGGCTCTGGCCCTGGGGACAGATGTATGTGACGGGAGAGAACTGATGAAAGAAAAACCGAGAAAGCAAGGAGAGAGCCTGTTTGCGCATGGCGGCGGAGTCTGTACGTTGTTTTACGGTTTCCTGATCGCATTGATCAGTCTGACCGCGTTTCTGATCGTTCCTGCAAAGCTTCTTGTAAGCAGCGGACGGCAGCTGACCCCGGCAGCGGTGGCGGACGTCTTACAGTCTCCAAAGCTTCTTGCATGCTGCCAGACATACGCATTTACGGTTCTTGGATTGTCACAGCTTTTTCATGCGATCGGAATGCGTGATGTGGAAAAATCTGTATTTCGGATGGATCATGGAGGGAACCCTCTGATGATTGCTGCAGTATTCATTGGATTTGCTCTGCAGCTTATGGTGACGGAACAGCCGGCTCTGGTTGCGGCATTTCAGACGGTGCGTTTGAATGCCGGGGAATGGAAAACTTTGCTCGTGCTTGCGGCCATGCCGCTGTTCGCCCATGAGATGTTTATTTTCCTGACACATATATTCAACCCGTCTAAAACGGCGGAATGATAAAAAAACAGGCACAGAGATAAAAAAACGGTCTCCGGGTATTCCCAACAGAGAAAAAAATTGGTAAAATAATGGTGAAATCTGCGGAAAAAGAATGCCCGTACTGCAAAACGAAAATCAATATTCATGCGACACGCTGTCCGCATTGTACATCGGTTCTGGAAGATCAGTAGTCTTTTTCAAACGGTAACAGGCAGATGAGCCAGACATTCCCGGCGGATAAGGAGAAATTTCTGCCGGGAATTTTGGTTTAAAAGAAAATAAGCGACTGCGGGGACATCTGAATGTGACGGGCCGCATTCAGTTGGAGATCAGGAAGGAACAATCATGAAGAAGAATATCCGCATTACTCTGGAATACGACGGAAGCCGGTATGATGGGTGGCAGAAACAGGGAAATACCGACAATACGATTCAGGGAAAACTGGAAAATGTGCTTTTCAGAATGGCTGGAGAAGAGATAGAGGTCCATGGATCCGGAAGAACGGATGCCGGGGTCCATGCGAGAGGTCAGGTAGCTAATTTCCATATTAATGCGGAAATCTGTCCGGACGGAGAGGCAGCACGGGAATATCTGAACCGGTATCTTCCGGATGATATCAGGGTCCTCTCTGCGAAGATCGTGCCGGAACGGTTTCACAGCCGCCTGTCTGCCACATCAAAGACATATGGATATTATGTGGAGACCGGGGATAAGAAAAACGTATTCGAACGAAAATATGTCTATGGCTGCGGGAAGAAGCTGGATGTGAAAGCGATGAGACAGGCGGCGGAATTTCTTATCGGCGAACATGACTTCAAAAGCTTCTGCGCGAACCGCAGAATGAAAAAAAGCACGGTGCGCCGGATCGATGAGATCCGGATCGTGGAACATGGAACGAAGCTCGAATTCCTGTATACAGGAAACGGCTTTCTCTATAACATGGTGCGGATCTTAACGGGAACGCTTTTGGAGGTCGGCAGTGGAACGCGGAGACCGGAGAAAATGAAAGAGATCATTGCAGCGAAAAACCGTGATATGGCGGGAAGAACAGCTCCGCCCGAGGGATTATTCCTTCTCCACGTGGGCTATGAGGGCGAAAGGGAAACGGTATGATGAATCAGAACAAAGAATATGAGGACATGCCAGTTAAGGAAAAGAAAAAGAAGCAGGAGTTACGGGAAGCCGGGATGGACGTAAACGGTGAATTCTCTATGGACTCCCTGAAAAAGTGGTTCAGACGGGCCGGAGGAGCTCTGTCAATCTGCGCGGCAGCAGTATGCCTGATGGCGGTGCTGATGATGGGGAAGAACCGGAAGGAGTCACTGATCATGGAAGTAAATTCGGATATTATGATGGAATTTACCATGAACCGGCGGGGATCCGTGTTATCTGCAAAGGGAATGATGGCCAGATCAAATGAGGCAGTCTCCATGACCGTGTTTGAGGGGAAAAGCCTTGGAATCGCAGTGGGGAAGATCTTTGACAGGCTTGCGGATAACAACAGTCTCGGAGAGGATGGGGGAATCCTGATCTCCGTCCGGAAGTCCGGCGCGGAAGTAAAGGCGTCACCGGAAAAGATCGTAAAAGAGCTGCAAAAGCAGACGGAATCCGAGCTTCAGAAAAAGGAGTCCAGGGCGACGGTCTATGTGTTTGAGTCAGAAGAGGACACAAAAACCCGGGAGATTGCGGAAAAATATGGGATCACGGTGACGAAGGCAGAATTTTTAAAGCATCTTTTTTCGGAAAATCCGGGGATCACGATAGGAAAGCAGGAAGAACTTGCCGGGTATTCCTCAAAACGCCTGATCCGGGAGATCAATGAGCAGGAATATCAGATATCCTTAAAACCGGTGGTCGTAAAGACAACTTTCGAAAAAGCAAGCGAAGAGACCACGGAGGAGAGTACACCGGAGGAGACAGCAGCTTTAGAGACAACAGAAGCTGTGTCGGAACAGAAATCTGGGGCTTTGGATACGGGTGAGGAGAGAGAATCCACGAAAAATGACGGACTTTCCGAGATGCAGAGACGGAGAAAAGCTCTGGAGGCCGGGGAGAGCGTGGACTGGGTGGATCAGGAGACGAACAGGGAGCTGGGCGATCCGGATGAGAAAGACCGGCATTCATCGAATTCCCGGACCTCTCCGACAGAGACTGTGCCGCAGAAAACTACGGAGCCGAAAACTGCGGAACCGAAAACTGCGGAACCGAAAACTACGGAGCCGAAAACTGCGGAACCGAAAACTGCGGAACCGAAAACTGCGGAACCGGAAACTGCGGAACCGGAAACTGCGGAACCGGGAACTACAGCATCGGAAACTGTGCCGCCGGAAACTGCACCGCCGACAGCCCCGGAGACAACAGCAGCGGTCACAGAGACTACCGCCGCGTCCGGAATACTGACGCCGGAGACGAAAACACCGGCGTACTTAAGGGGACCGGGATTTGAAGATCCGGATAATCCGAAAAATCAGAATTAAAAAAGTAAAAAAATTGAAAAAAAACAGTTGACGGATCAGAGTCGTTGCGTTATAATACAACCTGTTGATGCATTGGGCTATCGCCAAATGGTAAGGCAACGGACTCTGACTCCGTCATTTTCAAGGTTCGAATCCTTGTAGCCCAGTTTAAAAACTAAATATTGTCCAAGTGTTTCAGACACATATTATTGGGCTATCGCCAAATGGTAAGGCAACGGACTCTGACTCCGTCATTTTCAAGGTTCGAATCCTTGTAGCCCAGCTAACAAAAGGCTGTTAATCTTTGTGAATGCAAGGCTTAATGGTCTTTTTTCTTGCGCTTGGCAGGCATTTGTGTTAAGGTAGTGGTGCGAAAGGACGGTTTGCATTGACAGACATCTGAGCATTGAAGGCCCGTGTTTATGAGCGGGAAGTTAGAGACAGATTGAGACAACAACATGAGGTTAGACTATGTACGAATTAAACAGCCGGGTCCGGTACAGCGAGACGGATATTGACGCGAAGCTGTCCCTGACCGGAATTATGAATTATATGCAGGACTGCTCGACGATGCAGTCGGAGGATGCCGGCGTCGGGATCGGATATCTTGGACGGGAAAAGAAGGCGTGGCTTTTATCCTCCTGGCAGATCGTGATCGGACGCCGTCCGGTCCTCGGGGAACGGATCAAGGTTCTGACATGGCCCTATGCAGTCAAGGGACTTTACGCGCTGAGAAATTTCGCAATCCTCGATGAAAAAGGAGAATATCTGGTAAAAGCCAATTCCTACTGGTTCCTGATGAATACGGAGACTGGCCGGCCTATGAGGATTACGGATGCGGATACTGATCCGTACGGCGAATTTAATCCGAAGATCGAGATGGAGGACGCGGGACGAAAGATCGCCGTGCCGAAGGAGATGGAAGAGACTGGACGTCTGGTGGTCATGAAACATCTTCTGGATACAAATCTCCATGTAAATAACGCCCAGTATGTGGATATCGCGAGAGAGCTTGTCCCTTCGGGAACCGAGATCGGCGAGATCAGGGCAGAGTACCGGAAGGCGGCGGTGCTCGGGGACGAGATCGTTGTCAAGAGCGCAAGAGAGGGGAGATCGCATCTCGTATCTCTTTGCAATACAAATGGTGATGTGTTCGCAAATATTGAGTTAAAAGAGAGGACGCAGCCGTAAAAGTGTCCGGCTGCGGGAGGACGAAAGACATGATGGAAATCGGAAAAATTCAGAAACTGAAGGTGGTCAAGGAGAAAGACTTCGGAATTTACCTTTCTGACGGGGACAAGGCGGACGCCCAGGGTGTTCTTCTCCCCAAAAAACAGGTGCCGGAAGGAACAAAGATCGGTGATGAGCTGGAGGTATTCCTCTACAAGGACTCTGAGGACCGCCTGATCGCCACCACATCAAAACCGAAGGTGACTCTCGGTGAGACGGCTGTCCTTGAGGTCAAGGAAGTTTCCAAGATCGGTGCGTTTCTCGATATGGGACTGGAAAAGGATCTTCTTCTCCCGTTTAAGGAGCAGACCCATCAGGTGCGTAAAGGTGAGAAGTGCCTTGTGGCTCTTTACGTCGATAAGAGCAGGCGCCTTGCCGCAACTATGAAGGCATACCAGTATTTGAGAAGCGACTCCCCGTATCACACCGGTGACGAGGCGGACGGCTTCGTATTTGAGATCAATCCGGATATCGGTGCCTTTGTTGCAGTCGATGGCATCTATCACGGCCTGATTCCGAAAAAGGAACTCTTTTCCGGATACCGGGTGGGCGATGAGGTCCGCGTCCGTGTGACGAGAGTCCGTGGGGATGGAAAGCTTGACCTCACAACACGCGACAAGGCAGGCAGCCAGATCTTTTCTGACTCCGATCTTGTCATGAAGGTCATCGAAGAATTTGACGGTGTTTTGCCGTTTAATGATAAGGCATCACCGGAAGTCATCGCGAGAGAATTTAAACTCAGCAAGAATGCCTTCAAGCGCGCGGTGGGCCACTTATTAAAAGAAGGAAAGATCGAGATCACGGAGAAGAGCATCCGAAAAATCGATAAATAAGTAAAAAATGGAGGACAATCACATGAAGAAAGTAATCAGCACAACAAAAGCACCGGCAGCAATCGGACCGTACTCTCAGGCAATCGAGGCAAATGGCTTTGTATTCGCGTCAGGACAGATCCCGGTAGATCCGGAGACAGGTGAGATCCCGGAGGGGATCGAAGCACAGGCGGAGCAGGTTATGAAGAACATGAAGAATCTTCTCGAGGCAGCAGGAACATCCATCGACCAGGTTGTAAAGACAAGCGTATTTATCAAAAATATGGATGATTTCGCAACCATCAACGGCATCTACGCGAAATATTTCGAAAAAGACTGCCCGGCGCGTTCCTGTGTGGAGATTGCAAGACTTCCGAAGGATGTTCTGCTTGAGATGGAGGCAATTGCTGTAAAATAAGCAGGGCTGGAATGGATTTTTTGTGTGACTGTGAATGGACTGAGCAGTTATAAAATTTTTGGAACCTGAGCAGCGGCTGTCAGAAAATGACGGCCGCTGCTTTTTTTGGCAATTTTGATAATGATTTAACTATCTTCCTGCCTGTTTTTATGAAAAAAAGGGTATATTTGTCAAAAACTTAAATCCACTATATGGAATATGCATGGAAAAAACGAAATTTTTTTGTGGAATAACCATATGGAAAAACAAGTACTAATTGTGTATGATGGATGCAGCAGATATAAAAATAGGTTAAGTCTGCAATTCTGCAGTTAACCGTGAGAATACAGATCAGGAGGAAATCAATGTCCGGTTTAGTGTTAAGGAATATCAACAAGACGTTCCCGGGTGACCAGCAGGCGATCCGGGATTTCAACCTGGAAGTGAAGGACAGGGAGTTTTTGATCCTGGTGGGTCCGACGGCGTGCGGAAAATCGACGCTGCTCCGGATGATCGGCGGCCTGGAGGAGATCACCTCCGGCAGTCTGATGATCGATGGAATGGATATGACGGATGCAGATCCGAAAGAGAGAAATGTCGCAATGCTTTTTAAGAACAGTGTGCTCTATCCGGGAATGAGCGTGGAGGACAACCTTACATTCTCCCTCAGAATGGCAAAGATGCCGGCTGCAGAGATCGCGAGAAGAGTGGATGAGACCGTGGGAATCCTGAAAATCGAGGGAATCCTTGAAAAAATGCCGGAGGAGCTTTCAGCAGCTGATACATACCGCGTTCTTCTCGGACGTGCCCTGATGCGCCGCCCGGGGATCCTGCTTTTGGACCGCACTATCGCGGAAGCAGATCCGGATGTCCAGGAACTGATGAGAAAAGAGTTCGCAAATATCAACCGTGAGCTTGGAATTACCGTGATCTACGCAACGGACAACCAGAAGACTGCAATGGCATTAGGAACGAGAACGATCGTTATGAACGACGGTGAGATCTGCCAGGAAGACTCCGCACAGAATATCTATGACCATCCGGAGAGTCTGTTTGTGGCGGGATTCTTCGGAACACCGAGAATGGATCTCTCTATTGCCAGGGTGTTGGAGGAGAACGGAAATATTGTTTTGGAGTTTGCGTCAGGAAAGATCCGGCTTTCCGGAGAAAAGGCTGAACAGTTAAAGAAACTCGACTATGTCGGAAAAGAAGTCTTCACAGGCGTTCGACCGGAAAAAATTGTTCCGGCGAAGGATGGAAAGGGTGAGATCACCGGAGAGATTCTTGGCAGCGAAGAGATCGAGGATGCCACATACATCCGTTTCCGTGTTGGAGAAAACGAATTTCTTGCAAAAGCATCCGACGGCGAAAAGCCATCCGGAAAGAAAATGTCCTTTGCGATTTCCGGCGACGATGTGTACCTTTTCGACAAAGAAACAGAAAAAATTATTAAAGAATAACCATAACTGTTCAGTAGGTCTGCGCACTTGTTGCGCTGACTGTAAGGAAACATATGAAGGTACTGAATAGTTACGAATAACCAAAATATCAGGCAGACCGGTTCCAGATGGGAAATCCGGTCTGCCTTTTTCCATGTTTTTTAGTAAAAAATACAAAAAAAAATCTTTTCTTTTTTGTGATTTTGCATTAGAATAAATGTGGATATGTCCATACTGCGAAAAGGAGAGGGCGCTATGATTTCAAATCAGATTTTACAGTCGAATATCGAAGGACTGAAAGAGATTACAAGAATTGACCTGTGCGTCTGTGATGTGGAGGGAAAGGTCCTGGCTTCCACATTCGAGCATGCGGAAGAGTATGAAAGTTCCATACTTGCGTTTGTGGATTCTCCGGCGGACAGCCAGGTGATTTCCGGTTATCAGTTCTTTAAAGTATTTGATGAACATCAGCTTGAGTACATCCTGCTTGCAAAAGGCGGCAGCGATGACGTGTATATGGTAGGCAAACTGGCAGCATTCCAGATCCAGAATCTTCTGGTGGCCTACAAAGAAAGATTCGATAAAGATAATTTCATCAAGAACCTGCTTCTTGATAATCTTCTGCTCGTTGATATCTACAACCGGGCGAAGAAACTTCATATCGAGACAAATGTAAAACGTGTCGTATTCCTGATCGAGACAAAGAATGAGAAAGATACGAATGCCCTGGAGACCATGCGCAGCCTGTTCTCCACAAAGACAAAAGACTTTATCACCGCAGTCGACGAGAAGAATATCATTCTTGTCCGTGAGGTGAAACCGGGTGAGACCTATGAAGATCTCGAGAAGACAGCAAATACGATTTTAGATATGCTGAACACAGAGGCGATGTCCAAAGTGCGCATCGCGTTCGGTACCATCGTTGGCGAGATCAAGGATGTTTCCCGTTCCTACAAGGAAGCAAAGATGGCTCTCGATGTCGGAAAGATCTTCTACAGCAGCAAGAACGTTGTAGCGTACTCCAACCTCGGTATTGGCCGTCTGATCTATCAGCTTCCGCTTCCACTCTGCCGGATGTTTATCAAAGAAATTTTTGATGGAAAGAACCCGGATGAGTTCGACGAGGAAACACTCACAACGATCAACAAATTCTTTGAGAACAGCCTGAATGTCTCCGAGACATCAAGACAGCTCTACATCCATAGAAATACGCTTGTTTATCGTCTGGATAAGCTCCAGAAGAGCACCGGACTGGATCTGCGAGTATTTGAGGATGCGATCACCTTCAAAATTGCCCTGATGGTTGTAAAGTACATGAAGTACATGGAGAATCTGGACTACTAAATTATGATAGAAATTTCAAAACTGACAAAGACCTATGACAGGGGTACGAAAGCCCTGAAGGACGTGAACATCACCATCGATGACGGGGAATTTGTCTTCATAACCGGCCGGAGCGGTTCCGGAAAATCTACACTGATCAAGATCCTCTTGAAGGAAGTGGAGCCGACCTCCGGTCGTGTTGTCGTTAATGACATGGACCTCAGAAAGATGCCGCGAAGATATGTTCCGAAGTATCGCCGGCGTCTCGGTGTCGTATTCCAGGATTTCCGTCTTTTAAAGGATAAGACGGTCTATGAGAATGTGGCATTTGCCCAGCGGGTGATCGGGGAGTCCAGCCGGACGATCCGGGAATCGGTTCCGCAGATGTTAAAGATGGTAGGCCTTTCTTCCAAGTATAAGTTTTTCCCGCATCAGCTCTCCGGCGGAGAACAGCAGCGCGTGGCGATTGCCCGGGCACTGATCAATCGCCCGGAGATCCTGCTTGCCGATGAGCCCACAGGAAACCTGGATCCCCACAATGCGATGGAGATCATGGGACTCCTGGAGAAGATCAACCGACGTGGAACAACGGTGATCGTTGTCACACACAGCCATGAGATCGTGGACCTGATGAAGAAACGCGTCATCACGATCGACCGCGGAATGGTGGTCTGTGATGAGGAGGAAAGTGGGTACCGTTATGAGGATTAGTACATTCTGGTTCTGCATGAAGCAGGGACTGGTAAATATATGCAGAAATATCTGGTTTTCCCTTGCGTCGACCGCGATCATTTCTGCATGTATTTTTTTATTTTGCGTATTTTTCTCCGTGATCACCAACATCGAATATATGGTCCGCACGGCGGAGACCACAATGGGAATCACGGTATTTTTTGATGAGAACCTGACGGAGGACGAGATCAAAGACATCGGCGCGAAGATCGAGTCGGACAAGTCGGGAATGATAAAAGAGATAAAATTCGTCTCCGCTGAGGAGGCGTGGGACGGCTTTAAGACAGAGTATTTCGGTGAGGATGAAGCCTTAGCGGAAGGTTTTGCGGATGACAACCCGCTTGCAGGCTCCTCTTCCTACGAGATCCGCCTGAACAATATTACGGATCAGGATGGAATGGTGGCATACCTGGAAAGTATTGATGGTGTGCGGAAAGTAAACTATTCCAACAGTGCGGCTACGGGACTTGCAAGCTTCAATAAGATCCTGGGCCTGCTGTTCGGCGTCCTGATCGCCATGCTGTTGGCTGTTGCGGTATTCCTGATCAGCAATACGATCTCCGTTGCGGCTGAATTCCGGAAGAACGAGAACAGGATCATGCGTCTTATCGGAGCGACGAACTTTATGATCCGGGCCCCGTTTGTGGTAGAAGGAACGATCCTGGGGCTTGTCGGAGCGGCGATCCCGTTGGGGGTTATGCTTTTCGTCTACCGACAGACGGTGGAGTATGTGACGAACCGGTTTGAACTTCTCTCCGGAATCATCCAGTTCCTGCCGCTTGGAACCTTCTATCCGATGATGGCGGCGATCGCCCTGGCGCTGGGCGGCGGACTTGGATTTTTTGTAAGCTTCTTTACGATCCGCAAAGAGCTGCGTGTGTAGGAGGGGACAGCATATGAGAAAATCAGGAAGATTTCTGGCTGCGGCCCTGTCCTTTGCCCTGGTTCTTGCGACACCGCTTTCTGCCCAGGCGACAAAGAGCGGATTGAGTGACGCGAAGAGCAAAAAGACGGCGCTGGAGGCGGAAAAAAAGAAGACGGAACAGGAGCTAAAGAACCTGGAAGACCTTAAAAGCGATACGACGGCCTATGTCAAAAAGCTGGATTCCAGCCTGGAGTCCATCGGAAATGAGCTTTCAAAGCTTGGCGATGACATAGACGCGAAGGAAAAACAGATCGATACGACGAAACAGGAATTATCCGAGGCGAAGGAGACAGAGAAAAGCCAGTATGAATCCATGAAGCTGCGGATAAAATATATGTATGAGAAGGGCGACAGCACCTATGTGGACCTACTCATGGAGTCCGGCTCCCTCTCGGAGCTCTTGAGCAAGGCGGAGTACATCACAAAGATCTCGTCCTACGACCGGCAGAAGCTCGATGAATATGCCGCTACGAAGGAGAAAATCGCGGAGAAGGAAAAGAGTTTAGAGAGTGAACATGCCGAGCTCCTGATGCTTCAGGACGAGACGGAGGCAAAACAGGCGTCCGTGGAGAAGCTTCTGGCTGCAAAACAGACGGAGCTTCAGAACTACGAGACGAAGATCGCCTCCGCGGAGGGACAGATCTCCGAGTACGCGAAGTCCATCGAGGCCCAGGAGAACCAGATCAAGTCCATCGAGGCAGAGATCAAGCGGAAGGAAGAGGAAGCGAGAAAGAAAGCCGAGGAAGAAAAGAAAAAGGCCGCAGCGGCAAACAAGGCGGCACAGACGTATAAAACCGTGAGTCTTGGGGACATTAGCTTTACATGGCCGTGTCCTGCCAGCGGGCGGATTACTTCCGGCTTTGGAGGGCGAAAATCCCCGACGAAGGGCGCGTCCTCGAACCATCAGGGAATTGATATCAGCGCGCCGACGGGAACATCGATCGTGGCTGCTGCTGCGGGTGAGGTCGTGATCGCGACTTACAGTTCTTCTGCAGGAAATTATGTGATGATAAGCCATGGCGGCGGCGTGTATACAGTTTATATGCATGCATCGAGCCTGCTTGTATCACAGGGGCAGAGTGTGAAAAAGGGACAGACCATCGCGAAGGTCGGTTCGACGGGATACTCCACCGGGTCTCATCTCCACTTCGGAGTCCGGGTGAACGGGTCCTATGTGAATCCGACGAAATATGTGAGCCCGTAGGGACTGACAGGCAGAAAAGAGAGCCTGCGGTGCTGAATGCAGGGAAATATGACCTGTAGACTTTTTACATAAAGATCCTGGCACAGTTTTTATCGGATGAGATCTGGCTGCCCTGGGATGAAGGAGAAAAGACATTGGAAGAGAAAGAGACAAAAAATAAATTTTGGAAAGGCGTCCTTGTCGGCGTCCTTGTGACAGCATTCTCCGGACTTGCAGTCGTAGGTGTTGCAACGGGGATCTGGACCGTAGGAAGGCGTGCATCTGAGAGCCAGAGCACACAGACCGCGGAGACATCCGGCACTCAGCTGGATATGAACAAGATCACGCCGAAGCTTCAGTATATGGAGGCACTGATCGATAAGTACTTCCTGTTCGATGAGAACATGACGGAGGAAGAACAGGCAAAGAACGGAACGGCGGAAGACTGGATCTACCGCGGTTACATGTCCTCGTTGAACGATCCGTATTCCGTATATTACGATAAGGACGAGTACACAAGCCTGAATGAGGAGACTTCCGGAACTTACTGCGGAATTGGTGTACAAGTGAGCCAGAATGTATACACAGGAATCATCACAGCGGTCAACGTGTTCAAGAACTCCCCGGCCCAGGAAGCCGGAATGCTGCCGGGAGATATCCTCTATAAAGTAGAAGATATCGAGGCTACCGGAGAGGACCTGTCTCTTCTCGTCAGTGACCACATCCGAGGTGAGGAGGGGACGAAGGTTCATCTGACTGTGTACCGCCAGTCCACGGATGAGTATGTAGAGATGGACGTGGAGCGCCGTATGGTGGAGAACCCAACAGTAGAGTATGAACTGCTGGATAATCATGCCGGCTACATTTCACTTTCTTCCTTTGAGGAGGTAAGCTCTGAACAGTTTAAGAGCGCTGTGGATGATCTGGCATCCAAGGGAATGGACAAGCTGATCATCGATCTTCGAAACAACGGCGGCGGCGTTGTTCAGGCGGCGAAGGATATTGCGGACTACCTGCTTCCGGATGGAAAGACCATTGTAAGCTTCAAGGGAAAAGGAATCGATGACAGCGTCTATACTTCCGATGACGGACATGAGGTAGATGTCCCGATCATTCTTCTTGTAAACGGTGAAAGCGCCAGTGCGTCCGAGGTTCTGACAGGTGCCTTAAAGGACAATGCCTGGGCAACGATTGTAGGCGAGAAGACCTTCGGAAAAGGAATCGCTCAGGGCATCTTCAACCTGCCGGACGGCAGCGGTCTGAAGCTCACAACGGCATACTACTACACCCCGTCAGGCGAGTGCATCCACAAACTTGGCATTGAGCCGGATGTGACCGTAGCTCTCGACGAAGACTTAAAGTCAAAGATCGAGATCCCGAAGGATGAGGACAACCAGCTTCAGACAGCTCTGGAGGTCTTCGATGAAGGCGTGGATGCCGTAAATGAAAAGATCTCCGCAGAGAACGGGGAGACAGCGACCGCGGACGATGATTTTGAGGCGAAGGTGAAGGAGAATCTGGAGATCGAGAAAGAAGCAGGGGCTGCGCAGTAGAATCTGCCCGGCAGATAAATTTGCGTTTCTACTATATTATATATAGAAGAAACAGTGCATTATACAGCTCATCAAAGAGGAAAAAGACACTTGAAAATTAATATGAAGTGTACTTTTTCCTCTTTTTCGTTTCAATCTGTGCATGGAAAACCATGATTTGAACATGCTCCTGCCGGTTATCCACAAATTGAAAAAAACCCTTGAAGAATAAGCAAAAAAAGCTTGATTTTTCGATTTCGATGTGTTATTCTTATCTGGCTGTGACATGATAGCGTTGAAACGAGAGGTTGCTGCCTGAGAATGGCAGGTGTTCCGTGGAGCGAATGTCAAGTTAGGAAACTGGCGACAAGTCACTGTACCAAATTAACAGCTGCTCAGGGTAAGGGGCAGTAACAACGTGTGAATCGACATGATACACACGAGACCGTGTACAGTCACCGCTTGTCGTACTTCGATTAAAAGTGCGAAAAGGAGGCGACTTTTTTTATGGCAAGTCAGGTTATGAGAATCACATTAAAGGCTTACGACCATCAGCTGATCGACCAGTCCGCTGGAAAGATCATCGAGACAGTAAAGAAAACAGGAGCACAGGTGAGTGGTCCGGTTCCGCTGCCGACAAAGAAAGAGGTTGTAACAATCTTAAGAGCTGTTCATAAGTACAAAGATTCCAGAGAGCAGTTCGAGCAGAGAACTCATAAGAGACTCATCGATATCGCAAGCCCGAGCCAGAAGACAGTAGATGCACTGTCCAGACTGGAAATGCCGGCTGGTGTTTATATCGACATCAAAATGAAAAATAAATAATTGAAAAATATTTACTTTTCATGCTACTGAAATGTAGCCACTAAAATTAGAAATCCTGAATGGTTCTGATATAAAAGCAACACTACTCATCCTGAAAGGGAATCAACATCATTACAATATGTAATGTCATAGTGTTCCACCTATGTTGGGCTGCTCTAGGATGAACGCACAGAAAATTCTGTTTTGCGTTCCGCTGTAGATTAGTAACAGGAGGTAAAAACAATGAAGAAAGCGATTTTAGCTACAAAAGTCGGAATGACTCAGATCTTCAACGATGAAGGCGTTCTTGTTCCGGTAACTGTTCTTCAGGCTGGTCCGTGTGTAGTAACACAGGTTAAGACAGAGGAGAACGATGGATACAAAGCTGTACAGGTTGGCTTTGTAGATAAGAGAGAGAAACTTGTAAACAAGCCGGTAAAGGGTCACTTCGACAAGGCTGGCGTATCTTACAAGAGATTCGTTAGAGAGTTCCGTTTTGAGAATTCTGAAGAGTATAACGTAAAAGACGAAATCAAAGCTGATATCTTCGCTACTGGCGATAAGGTTGATGCAACTGCTATCTCCAAAGGTAAAGGTTTCCAGGGCGCTATTAAGAGACTTGGACAGAGCAGAGGACCGATGGCTCATGGTTCTAAATTCCATCGTCATCAGGGTTCCAATGGTTCCGCAACAACTCCGGGCCGCGTATTCAAGGGCAAAGGCATGCCGGGTCAGATGGGTAACAAGAAGATTACCACTCAGAACCTCGAGATTGTCAAGGTTGACGTTGAGAACAACCTGATCCTTGTTAAAGGCGCTGTACCGGGACCGAAGAAGTCCTTAGTAACATTAAAGGAAACAGTAAAGGCTAACAAATAAGCTTTTACAGGAAAGGAGGAAACAGAAATGGCAAACGTATCCGTATACAATATGGAAGGTAAAGAAGTTGGCACAATCGAGCTGAACGACGCTGTATTTGGCGTTGAAGTGAACGAGCATCTCGTACACATGGCTGTTGTTGCACAGCTTGCAAATAAACGTCAGGGAACACAGAAAGCAAAAACACGTTCTGAGGTTTCCGGTGGCGGCAGAAAGCCGTGGAGACAGAAAGGAACAGGTCACGCTAGACAGGGTTCCACAAGATCTCCGCAGTGGACAGGCGGCGGAATGGTATTCGCTCCGACTCCGAGAGATTACACAATCACTCTTAACAAGAAAGAGAAGAGAGCTGCTCTTAAGTCCGCTCTTACAAGCAGAGTAAACGAGAACAAGTTCGTAGTTGTTGACGAGTTAAAGTTCGACGAGATCAAGACAAAGAACTTCAAGGCTGTTATGAACAACCTCAAAGTTTCCAAGGCTCTTGTTGTTCTTGCTGACAACGATCAGAACACAGTTCTTTCCGCAAGAAATATCCCGGAAGTTAAGACTTCCCTTGTTAATACAATCAATGTATTCGACATTCTGAAATACAACACTGTAGTAGCTACTAAGGCTGCTGTAGCATCTATCGAGGAGGTATACGCATAATGGCAAACGTACAGTACTACGACGTAATCCTCAAACCGGTTGTAACTGAGAAGAGCATGAACGCTATGAGCGAGAAGAAATACACATTCCTCGTACATCCGGAAGCAAACAAGACCATGATCAAAGAAGCTGTTGAGAAAATGTTCCCGGGAACAAAGGTTGACAGCGTAAACACAATGAACGCTGACGGTAAGAACCGCAGACGTGGCATGGTAGTAGGCAAGACTGCTAAGACTAAGAAAGCAATCGTTAAGCTTACAGCAGACAGCAAAGATATCGAAATCTTCCAGGGTCTGTAATTTTTGAAACTATGCGGCAACCAAAGCCGCGATACGAAAAATAGAAACGCCAGAAGGCGTTGAAAGGAGTCAGAAATGGGAATCAAAACCTATAACCCATATACACCTTCCAGAAGAAATATGACAGGTTCTGATTTCTCCGAGATCACAAAGACAACTCCGGAGAAGTCCTTAGTAGTTTCTTTAAAGAAGAACGCTGGTCGTAACAACCAGGGTAAGATCACCGTTAGACATCAGGGCGGTGGAAACAGACAGAAATATAGAATGGTTGACTTCAAGAGAAATTCCAAAGACGGAATTCAGGCAACTGTAATCGGTATCGAGTACGATCCGAACAGAAGCGCTAACATCGCTTTAATCTGCTACGCAGATGGTGAAAAGTCCTACATCCTTGCACCGCAGGGCCTTACAAATGGCATGAAGGTTATGAGCGGCGAGCACGCAGAGGCTAAGGTCGGCAACTGCTTACCGTTATCCTTAATTCCGGTTGGTGCACAGGTTCACAATATCGAGCTTTTCCCGGGCAAGGGCGGACAGATGGTTCGTTCTGCAGGAAACGCTGCACAGTTAATGGCTAAAGAAGGAAAATACGCTACACTTCGTTTACCGTCCGGCGAGATGAGAATGGTTCCGATCGAGTGCCGCGCAACAATCGGTGTTGTAGGCAACGGCGACCACAACCTTGTTAAGATTGGTAAAGCAGGTAGAAAACGTCACATGGGTATCCGCCCGACAGTCCGTGGTTCCGTTATGAACCCGAATGACCATCCGCATGGTGGTGGTGAAGGTAAGACTGGTATCGGCCGTCCGGGTCCGTGCACACCGTGGGGCAAGCCTGCTCTTGGTCTTAAGACTAGAAAGAAAAACAAACAGTCTAACAAGTTAATCGTAAGAAGAAGAAATGGTAAAGCGATTTCATAATCGATAGGAGGTAAAACGATGGCTCGTTCACTTAAAAAAGGACCATTTGCAGACGCTAGCTTACTGAAGAAGGTAGACGCTATGAACGAGGCAGGACAGAAACAGGTTATCAAGACCTGGTCCCGCCGTTCTACAATCTTCCCGCAGATGGTTGGTCATACAATCGCTGTACATGACGGCAGAAAGCATGTACCGGTATACGTAACAGAAGATATGGTTGGTCACAAACTTGGTGAGTTCGTTGCTACAAGAACTTACAGAGGCCACGGCAAAGACGAGAAAAAGTCCGGACGTAAATAATAGATACGCTTTGAAAGGAGGTTCCAGTAATGGCTAAGGGACATAGAAGTCAGATTAAGAGAGAGAGAAATGCCCAGAAGGATACAAGACCGTCTGCAAAGCTGTCTTACGCAAGAGTATCCGTTCAGAAGGCTTGTTTCGTATTAGATGCCATCAGAGGCAAAGATGTTCAGACAGCACTTGGTATTGTAACTTACAATCCTAGATATGCTTCCAGCTTAATCGAGAAATTATTAAAATCTGCAATCGCAAACGCTGAGAACAACAACGGAATGAACGCAGAGAACCTGTATGTGGAGGAGTGCTACGCATCTCAGGGACCGATTATGAAGAGAGTAAAACCGAGAGCACAGGGTAGAGCTTACAGAATCGAAAAGAGAATGAGCCACATCACCATCGTGCTGAACGAGAAATAATAGGAGGCAGTTATGGGACAGAAAGTTAATCCACACGGCATGAGAGTCGGCGTTATCAAAGACTGGGATTCCAGATGGTACGCTGAAGCTGATTTCGCTGACAACCTCATCGAGGATCACAAAATCAGAACTTACCTGAAGAAGAGATTATACAGCGCCGGCGTTTCCAAGATCGAAATCGAGCGCGCATCTGATAGAGTAAAAATTATCGTTTTCACAGCAAAACCGGGCGTAGTTATCGGTAAGGGCGGATCTGAGATCGAGAAGGTCAAAGCTGAAGTTCAGAAGATGACTGCTAAGAAGGTATTTGTAGACATCAAGGAAGTTAAGAGACCGGACCGTGAAGCTCAGCTCGTTGCAGAGTCCATCGCTCAGCAGCTTGAGAACCGTGTTTCCTTCCGTCGTGCTATGAAGTCCACAATGTCCAGATCCATGAAGGCTGGCGTTCTTGGTATCAAGACTGCAGTTGGCGGACGTCTTGGCGGCGCTGATATCGCACGTACAGAGTTCTACAGCGAGGGAACAATCCCGCTTCAGACATTAAGAGCAGATATTGACTATGGTTTCGCAGAGGCAGATACAACTTACGGCAAACTTGGCGTTAAAGTTTGGATCTACAAAGGCGAGGTTCTTCCGACTAAGGGAAATAAGGAAGGGAGCGATAAATAATGTTAATGCCGAAAAGAGTAAAGCGCCGCAAACAGTTCCGTGGAACTATGGCCGGTAAAGCTTTAAGAGGAAATACAATCTCCAACGGTGAGTATGGCCTTGTTGCCCTTGAGCCGTGCTGGATCAAATCTAATCAGATCGAGGCAGCCCGTGTTGCCATGACTCGTTATATCAAACGTGGTGGTAAAGTTTGGATCAAGATCTTCCCGGACAAACCGGTAACAGCTAAACCGGCTGAGACTCGTATGGGTTCCGGTAAGGGCGCTCTTGAGTACTGGGTAGCAGTAGTTAAACCGGGCCGTGTTATGTTCGAAATCGCTGGCGTTCCGGAGGAGACAGCAAAGGAAGCTCTTCGTCTTGCTATGCACAAACTCCCGTGTAAGTGTAAAATTGCTTCCAAGGCAGATTTAGAAGGCGGTGATAACAGTGAAAACTAATAAGTATGTAGAAGAATTAAAAGCGAAAACCGCTGCAGAGTTAAATGAAGAATTAGTTGCAGCAAAGAAGGAGCTCTTCAACCTGAGATTCCAGAACGCAACCAACCAGTTAGATAACACAAGCAGAATCAAAGAGGTTCGCAAGAACATCGCAAGAATTCAGACTGTTATCACAGAGAAGGCAAGAGTTGCTAACTAATCCCGTATCGGTGAAGAACCCCAAGGCATGCTTGCGGGTTGATTAGTTGTCATTATGACACACGCCGATGCGTGTAACAAATCGATTTTGAAAGGAGATTATCCGTCGTGGAAAGAAATCTTAGAAAAACACGTACTGGTAAGGTAGTTAGCAACAAGATGGACAAGACAATCGTCGTTGCTATCGAGAACCACGTAAAACATCCGTTAATCGGAAAGATCGTTAAGAAGACATATAAGTTAAAAGCTCATGATGAGAAGAATGAGTGCAATATCGGCGATACAGTTAAAGTGATGGAGACAAGACCGTTATCCAAGGATAAGAGATGGAGACTTGTTGAAATCGTCGAGAAAGCAAGATAATTGATTCGAGGAAGGAGTATCAGGCATGATTCAGCAGGAATCCAGATTAAAGGTTGCCGATAATACAGGTGCAAGAGAACTGCTTTGTATCCGCGTTATGGGCGGTTCTACAAGAAGATATGCTAACATCGGTGATGTAATCGTAGCCTCCGTTAAAGAAGCAACACCAGGCGGCGTTGTTAAGAAGGGCGATGTAGTCAAAGCCGTTGTAGTTCGTTCTGTAAAAGGCGCACGTCGTAAAGACGGTTCTTATATTAAATTTGATGAGAACGCAGCAGTTATCATCAAAGATGACAAGACTCCAAGAGGAACCCGTATTTTTGGGCCGGTCGCAAGAGAGCTTCGTGAGAAACAGTTCATGAAGATCGTATCTCTGGCTCCGGAAGTATTATAAGGAGGTGCCAGGTAATGCATAAAATCAAAAAAGATGATATGGTAAAGATCATCGCAGGTAAAGATATAGATAAAACTGGTAAAGTTCTGAGCGTAGACACCAAGAAGAACGAAGTTGTCGTTGAAGGCTGCAACATGGTAACAAAGCATACCAAACCGAGCCAGACAAACCAGAACGGCGGAATTGTTCATCAGGAAGCTCCGATCGACATCTCCAACGTAATGTTGTTCGTTGACGGAAAAGCTACAAGAGTTGGCTTTGAAGTTAAAGACGGTAAGAAAGTCCGCGTTGCTAAGGCAACCGGTAAAGTAATTGACTAATAGCAGAGAGGAGGAAACACAAGTTGGCTAGATTAAAAGAAATGTACCAGAACGAGATCGTTGAAGCAATGATCAAGAAATTTGGTTATAAGAATATCATGGAAGTGCCGAAGCTCGATAAGATCGTTATCAACATGGGCGTAGGCGAAGCAAAAGACAACGCGAAAGTCCTTGACTCTGCAGTTCGTGACCTTGAGATCATCACAGGTCAGAAGGCAGTCCTTACAAAGGCTAAGAAGTCTGTCGCAAACTTCAAACTCAGAGAGGGCATGGCTATTGGATGCAAAGTTACCCTTCGCGGCGAGAAGATGTATGAGTTCGCTGATCGTCTGATCAACCTCGCTCTTCCGCGTGTACGTGACTTCCGCGGCGTTAACGCTAACGCATTCGACGGCAGAGGTAACTACGCACTCGGCATCAAGGAACAGTTAATTTTCCCGGAAATTGAATATGATAAAGTTGACAAGGTCAGAGGTATGGACATCATCTTCGTTACAACCGCTAAGACTGACGAGGAAGCTCGTGAACTGTTAACATTATTCAACATGCCGTTTGCAAAGTAATTAGGAGGATTTATCCATGGCTAAAACTTCAATGAAGATTAAACAGCAGCGTCCGGCAAAGTTCTCCACAAGAGAATACAACCGCTGCAGAATCTGTGGTCGTCCACATGCATATCTGAGAAAATATGGCATTTGCCGTATCTGCTTCCGTGAGCTCGCTTACAAGGGCGAGATCCCGGGCGTAAAGAAGGCAAGCTGGTAGGATTTAGCTGCTTAGAAAAGCGTCAGAAGTCAGGTGGGAACATCGTGTTT
The DNA here is from genome assembly GCF_003435225.1 of Clostridium sp. AF28-12. Lineage (NCBI taxonomy): Bacteria > Bacillati > Bacillota > Clostridia > Eubacteriales > Clostridiaceae > Clostridium > Clostridium sp. AF28-12. The sequence continues at coordinate 35,692 of NZ_QWGJ01000009.1, forward strand.
CCCCGCCTGGCCGTGCAGAGAAGCGCTTAATAGGCTGACTGGTCCCGTTCTTCGACCACAGGGAAAAGAACTTCCCTATACATCGTAACAACGCCTATAAGGAAAACTTGTTTTCCCCAGGCCGAACAACACTCCTGTGCAGCGCGAATGATTCGCGAACCACAGTGACAAACCAACAATCCATTAGGAGGAAATATAATCATGACAATGAGCGATCCGATTGCAGATATGCTTACAAGAATTCGTAACGCAAACACTGCTAAACATGATACAGTAGATGTTCCGGCTTCCAAGATGAAATTAGCTATCGCTGATATCCTTGTAAGAGAAGGCTACATCAAGAAATATGACATCGTTGAGGACGGTGCATTCCAGACAATCCGCATCTCCTTAAAGTATGGCGCTGACAAGAACGAGAAGATCATCTCCGGAATCAAGAAGATCTCCAAGCCGGGCTTACGTGTATACGCTGGCAAGGAAGATATGCCGAAGGTACTTGGCGGACTTGGTATCGCTATCGTATCCACAAACCAGGGCGTAATCACTGACAAGCAGGCTAGACAGCTTGGTGTCGGCGGCGAAGTTCTTGCATTTGTTTGGTAATTATTCCCATTGATGTTATCGCACCCCGCCTGCAAAGCTGAACATTGATCCAGCAGGGCGGAGTTTGCGTGCGTCTGGAGGCAACTTCAGACCAGATATAACATAGAAACTGAAAACAGAAAGTGTAAAAGCACTTTCCGAGAATCTAAGTAGGAGGTAAAAGGCATGTCACGTATTGGTAGAATGCCGGTAGCGATTCCAGCAGGCGTAACTGTAACAATCGCAGAGAACAACAATGTGACCGTTAAAGGTCCGAAGGGAACACTGGTAAGAGATTTACCGGTAGAGATGGAAATCAAAGAAGAAGATGGACACATCGTCGTAACAAGACCGAACGATTTAAAGAAGATGAAATCTTTACACGGTCTTACAAGAACGCTAATCCATAACATGATCCAGGGTGTTACTGAAGGCTACGAGAAGAAGCTTGAGGTAAACGGTGTTGGTTACAGAGCTCAGAAGCAGGGCAAGAAGCTCACACTTTCCCTTGGTTACTCCCATCCGGTAGAGATGGAAGATCCGGAAGGTATCGAGACTGTTCTTGATGGACAGAACATCATCATCGTTAAGGGCATCAGCAAAGAGAAAGTCGGCCAGTATGCAGCTGAAATCAGAGAGAAGAGAAGACCGGAGCCGTATAAGGGCAAAGGTATCAAGTACGCTGATGAGGTTATCAGACGCAAAGTTGGTAAGACTGGTAAGAAATAATTTAAGGAGAGTGTAAAAATGGTTAGCAAGCAGTCAAGAAGCGAAATCCGCAGAAAAAAACACTATAGATTACGCAATCGCTTTGCTGGTACAGCAGAGAGACCGCGTTTAGCAGTGTTCAGAAGCAATAATCATATGTATGCTCAGATCATCGACGATTCCGTTGGACATACTTTAGTATCTGCTTCCACTCTTGAGAAAGAGATCAAAGCAGAGTTAGAGAACACAGATACCGTTGATGCAGCTGCATATATCGGAACCGTAGTAGCTAAGAGAGCAATCGAGAAAGGCATCAAAGAGGTCGTTTTCGATAGAGGCGGTTTCATTTATCAGGGTAAGATTCAGGCATTAGCAGATGCAGCCCGTGAGGCTGGTCTCGTATTCTAATAGAGAGGAGAAAACAGCATGAAGCGTACAATCATTGACGCAAGTCAGTTAGAGTTAAATGACAAAGTTGTTGCCATTAAGCGCGTATCCAAGACTGTTAAAGGTGGACGTACCATGAGATTTTCCGCTCTGGTAGTAGTAGGAGACGGCAATGGTCACGTAGGCGCAGGCCTTGGTAAAGCAGGTGAGGTTCCGGAAGCTATCCGTAAAGGTAAAGAAGCTGCTATGAAGAACCTTGTAGAGATCCCGATGGATGAGAACAAGAGCATCCCGCACGACTTCCTTGGCGAGTTCGGAAGCGCTTCCGTACTGATCAAGAGAGCTCCGGAAGGTACTGGTATCATCGCTGGTGGTCCGGTTCGTTCCGTAGTAGAGCTTGCAGGCATCAAGAACATCCGTACAAAGTCTTTAGGTTCCAACAACAAGACAAACGTAGTTCTCGCAACAATCGAAGGTCTTACAAAGTTAAAGACTCCAGAAGAGGTTGCTAAGAACCGCGGCAAATCTGTTGAAGACGTTGTTTGCTAATAGGAGGATAATAAAATGGCAGAGAAGTTAAAAATCACATTAGTAAAATCCCCTATCGGCGCTGTTCCGAAGCAGAGAGCGACAATCGAAGCACTTGGTTTAAAGAAGATGCACAAGACTGTCGAGATGCCGGATAATGGTGCAGTTAGAGGCATGATCCAGAATGTCAGACATCTGGTTAAAGTTGAAGAAATCTAATTGATATAAAGTAAGGAGGTGCAGTGATGAACTTATCTAATTTACATCCTGCTGAAGGATCTAAGCATAGTGATAGTTTCAGAAGAGGTCGTGGCCACGCTTCTGGAAATGGTAAGACAGCTGGTAAGGGACATAAGGGCCAGAAGGCACGTTCCGGCGCACCGAGACCTGGTTTCGAGGGCGGCCAGATGCCGTTATACAGACGTCTTCCGAAGAGAGGATTTACAAACATCAACTCCAAGGAGATCGTTGGAATTAATGTAAGTGTATTAGAGAGATTTGAGAATGACTCCGTAGTATCCGTTGAGACATTACTGGAGACAGGTGTGATCAAAAACCCGCAGGACGGCGTTAAGATTCTTGGTAACGGAGAGTTAACAAAGAAACTTGTCGTTAAAGCCAATGCTTTCAGTGAAGGCGCAAAAGCTAAAATTGAGGCAGTAGGTGGAACCTGCGAGGTGATCTAATATGTTAAAATCCTTACAGAAAGCATTTAAGGTGAAAGAAGTCCGCGACAGACTTCTTTACACCTTTATGATGCTTGTAGTCATCCGAATCGGCTGCTGTCTTCCGATACCGGGCGTTGATCCGAGCTATCTGCATGATTTCTTTTCAAATCTGCAGAACTCTGGAATGGGATTCTTTAATGCGATCACAGGAGGATCTTTCTCCTCCATGTCTATCTTCGCATTGAGTATCACCCCGTATATCACATCTTCCATCATTATGCAGTTACTCACAATTGCAATTCCGAAGCTTGAGGAAATGCAGAAGGACGGTGAGGATGGAAGAAAGAAGATTGCAGAGTACACCAGATATCTTACCGTCGGCCTGGCTCTCTTTGAGTCCTGCGCAATGGCAGTTGGCCTTGGCGGAAAGGGACTTCTTCTCGAAGACCACCGTAACATCTGGGGATATCTTACGGTCGTAGCCGCTATGACCGCAGGTTCCGCTCTTCTGATGTGGATTGGCGAGAGGATTACAGACAATGGAGTAGGAAACGGTATTTCCATCGTACTTCTGATCAATATCGTATCTGGTACTCCGCAGGATATGATGACATTATATGAGCGCTTTATGGCAGGCAGATCAGTTGCAGTCGCAACTGTATCAGGCATCATTGTACTGGCAATTATCGTTGCGATCGTTGTCTTTGTCCTCGTTTTAAACGATGCAGAGCGCCGGATCCCGGTACAGTACAGCAAGAAGATGCAGGGCCGCAGAATGATCGGCGGACAGTCTACCTACATTCCGTTGAAGGTAAACACCGCGAACGTTATTCCGGTCATCTTCGCTTCTTCAATCATGTCAATGCCGGTTATGATCGCTCAGTTCTTCCACGTTGATTATTCAACCATCGGTGGAAAGATCCTGTTAGCGTTGAGCTCATCCAACTGGTTTAAACCGGAAGCTCCGGCTTACTCCATTGGTATGCTCGTATATATCGTATTAGTCGTACTGTTCGCGTATTTCTATACGTCCATTACGTTTAACCCGCTGGAAGTTGCTAATAATATGAAGAAGTCCGGCGGCTTTATCCCGGGCATCCGCCCAGGTAAGCCAACCTCAGACTACCTCAACAATATCTTAAACTATATTGTATTTATCGGTGCCTGCGGATTGGTGATCGTGTGCATTATCCCGATCATCGCATCCGGTCTCTTCTCTGTCGGCAATCTTTCCTTCGGCGGCACATCCCTGATCATTATTGCAGGTGTAATCCTCGAGACGATCAAGGCTGTGGAGTCTATGATGCTTGTAAGAAATTACAAGGGATTCTTAAATGATTGATCAAATAGAGAAATAGCAGCAGCTGCGTGCTGAAAATCGGAGCGGGCGGAAAGATGCTTTTCGCCCGCTTTTTCGGTTTTTTAGGACGAGTGGAGGAAATTACAATTATGAAAATCATTATGTTGGGCGCACCGGGAGCCGGAAAAGGCACCCAGGCACAGAGAATCGCGGAAAAGTACGGAATCCCGCACATTTCCACCGGAGACATCTTCCGGGCAAACATTAAGAACGGAACAGAGCTTGGCAAGAAGGCAAAAGCATTCATGGACCAGGGACTTCTTGTTCCGGACGAACTGACGGTTGATCTTGTTATGGACAGAATCAGCCAGCCGGACTGCGAAAAGGGATACATTCTCGATGGTTTCCCGCGTACGATCCCGCAGGCAGAGGCCCTCACAGAGGCTCTTGCCAAAAAGGGAGAGGCGATCGATTTCGCGATCGATGTTGACGTACCGGACGAAAAGATCGTTACCCGTATGGCAGGCCGCCGTGCATGCGTAAAGTGCGGAATGACTTATCACATCGTATATGCTGCTCCGAAGAAGGAAGGCATCTGCGACAAGTGCGGCGCTGAACTCATTTTAAGAGACGATGATAAGCCGGAGACTGTTACAAAACGTCTTTCTGTTTATCATGAGCAGACGCGCCCGCTCATCAGCTTCTATGCGGATAAGCACGTCCTCTACACCGTAGACGGAACGCAGAATATGGAACAGGTATTTGAGGCTATCACAAAGATTTTAGGAGCTTAAAATAATGGCAGTAACAATTAAATCGCCGAGAGAGATCGAACTGATGCGAAAAGCCGGAGAAATTCTGGCGCAGGTGCACGAGGAGCTGCATGCAGCTGTTCACCCGGGAATGTCCACTCTGGACATCGATAAGCTGGGAGAGCGTCTGATTCGCAGCCATGGATGTATTCCTTCCTTTAAAAATTACAATGGATATCCTGCATCCATCTGCGTGTCCGTAAATGATGAGATCGTACATGGAATCCCGAATAAGCACCGTATTTTAAAGGATGGCGATATCGTCAGCCTTGATGCGGGGACGATCTATAAGGGATACCATTCCGACGCAGCCCGCACCTGGGCAGTAGGAAACGTCTCCCCGGAAGCACAGAAACTGATGGATGTCACAAAACAGTGCTTTTACGAAGGTATTAAATTTGCGAAAGCAGGCAATCATCTGAATGATATCTCCACGGCAATCCAGGCATACGCCGAAAAATTCGGCTATGGCGTTGTCCGCGAGTTGGTTGGACATGGAATTGGTACCCACCTTCATGAAGATCCGGAGGTCCCGAACTTTGCGACAAAGAGAAGGGGAATCCTTTTACAGCCGGGTATGACTCTGGCCATTGAACCGATGATCAATGCCGGCACACCGGATGTAATCTGGATGGACGATGACTGGACCGTTGTTACAGCAGATCATGCCCTGTCCGCTCACTATGAGAATACGATCCTCATCACTGAGGGCGAGCCGGAGATCCTTTCCCTGCGCCCGGGCCTTGAATAGGAGGGTCCAGCATGGAAATGACCCCGGGATTCCTGGCAAGATCGATTGCCGGAAATGACAAGGATAAAATTTATGTCATATCGGAGGATCTTGGAACATACGTTTCTCTGCTTGCAGAAAACGGCCGGGTCCTCCGGAAAAATAAAAAGCATGTCCAGATCATTAAGAAACGAAACAGGAGGTAAATTTTATGTCTAAGGCTGACGTAATCGAAATCGAAGGCGTCGTTGTTGAGAAGCTGCCGAACGCTATGTTCCAGGTTGAACTTGAGAATGGTCACAAGGTATTAGCTACCATCAGTGGAAAACTGCGTATGAACTACATCCGTATTCTTCCGGGTGATAAGGTAACATTAGAGATGTCCCCTTACGATTTATCCAAGGGACGTATTATTTGGAGAGATAAATAGTATCCTTGACAAAGGGCTAAAAAAGTTGAAGAAAACCAATAAAAACGCTTGATTTTCCGGCAAGGAAGTGTTATAATGCTCAAGCGAACTTTGTTGGAACGCTTGTATTATGCCCATTTTCAGGTGCTTTTTATACAGGTATAGCAACCCGTAATGCCGTTCCCAGATGGCACGGAATCGGTGTGTTTCCGGCAGTAAAGGGAAGCGGACTACGAAGGAAAGGAGAATTACTGTGAAAGTAAGATCATCAGTAAAACCGATTTGCGAGAAGTGCAAGGTTATTAAGAGAAAAGGCAGTATCAGAATTATCTGTGAAAATCCTAAGCACAAACAGAGACAGGGCTGATGCCGCAATTTGCCTGTATTTTTTCGCGCGGCTTTGACATGAAACGCGAGAGTGCGTTGTTGTGTCGGCAATAACTATTTCTACAATATTTAAATGGAGGTACCACTCATGGCTCGTATTTCAGGTGTTGATTTACCAAGGGAAAAACGTGTCGAAATCGGCTTAACTTATATCTACGGTATCGGTAGAGCAAGTGCAGACCGTATTCTTGCTGCGGCTGGTGTAAATCCTGACACACGTGTAAAGGATTTAACCGATGACGAAGTAAAGAACATTGCAGCAGTAATCGCTGAGACTCAGACTGTTGAAGGTGACTTACGTCGTGAGATCGCTTTAAACATCAAGAGACTTCAGGAGATCGGATGCTACAGAGGTATTCGTCACAGAAAGAGTCTTCCTTGCCGTGGTCAGAAGACCAAGACAAACGCAAGAACATGCAAGGGTCCGAGAAAGACTGTTGCAAACAAGAAGAAATAATTATCAGTAACAAATGTTTTGAATCACGTTGCATGTTTTAAAGACAGGAAACAGGGTTCAGTAAATGAGAAAGTAGGTTAGTTTAAAATGGCTAAAAAAGTGTCCACTGCTAAAAAAGTGACAAAAAAGCGTGTAAAGAAAAACGTTGAACGCGGACAGGCGCACATCCAGTCATCTTTTAACAACACAATCGTGACATTAACAGATGCACAGGGTAATGCCTTATCTTGGGCAAGTGCAGGCGGTCTGGGATTTAGAGGTTCAAGGAAATCTACCCCATATGCAGCACAGATGGCTGCAGAAACTGCAACTAAGGCAGCTCTTGTACATGGTTTAAAATCCGTAGACGTTATGGTTAAAGGACCGGGATCTGGCCGTGAGGCTGCTATCCGTGCCCTTCAGGCATGTGGTCTTGAAGTAACAAGCATTAAGGACGTAACACCGGTTCCGCACAACGGATGCCGTCCGCCAAAGCGTAGAAGAGTCTAATTAGGAGGAAGTAAAATGGCAGTTGATAGAGTTCCTGTTCTTAAAAGATGCAGATCCCTTGACCTTGATCCCATTTATTTAGGAATAGATAAAAAATCCAACAGAGAATCTAAAAGAGCAAACAAGAAGATCAGTGAGTATGGTCTTCAGTTAAGAGAAAAACAGAAAGCTAAGTTCATCTATGGCGTTCTGGAGAAGCCGTTCCGTAACTACTACGATAAGGCTGAGCGTTTAAACGGACAGACAGGTGAAAACCTTATGATCCTTCTTGAGCGCAGACTTGACAACGTTATCTTCCGTCTTGGTTTCGCAAGAACAAGAAAGGAAGCAAGACAGATCGTTGACCACAAGCACGTTCTTGTAAACGGCAAGTGCGTAAACATCCCGTCCTACCTTGTAAAGGCTGGAGATGTTGTTGAGATCAGAGAAAAGAACAAAGGCGACAACCACTACAAGCTGGTTCTCGAGACCACAGCTGGCCGTCTTGTTCCGGCATGGTTAGAGTCTGACCATGAGAACTTAAAGGGCGAGATCAAAACTCTTCCGACAAGAGAAGAGATCGACGTTCCTGTAAACGAGATGCTCATCGTCGAGTTATACTCCAAATAATTCACCGGAGCGGTTTTTACAAAGTATCTGGCCATTTCCGGCCGGATGCTTTGTGTTCTAAAAGAACGCTTCGTGGCATTTGTCAAAGCATACCCAAAAGGAGGGGCTTTTTGTGTTCGATTTTGAGAAACCAAACATTGAGATTGCTGAGATTTCCGAAGATAAAAGATACGGAAAGTTTGTCGTAGAACCGCTTGAGAGGGGTTACGGCACAACTCTGGGAAATTCCCTGAGAAGAATCATGCTTTCTTCTTTACCGGGTTCTGCTGTCAGCCAGGTGAAAATTGATGGTGTACTTCATGAGTTCAGTTCCATCGCCGGCGTTAAGGAAGATGTAACTGAGATCATCATGAACATCAAGAGCTTAGCAATTAAGAACAACAGTGATACAAACGAGCCGAAGACTGCGTACATCGAGTTCGAGGGTGAGGGTGTGATCCACGCTTCTGACATTCAGACAGATGCTGATATCGAGATCCTGAATCCGGATCAGGTTATCGCAACCTTAAGCGGCGGCGCAGACAGCAAGTTCTACATGGAACTTACGATCACCAACGGCCGTGGCTACGTAAGCGCTGATAAGAACAAGAGCGACGATCTTCCGATCGGAGTTCTCGCTGTAGATTCCATTTATACACCGGTTGAGCGTGTCAATATGTCTGTTGAGAACACCCGTGTTGGTCAGCAGACAGACTACGATAAGCTCACACTTGAGATCTACACAAACGGAACACTGGATCCGGACGAGGCAGTCAGCCTTGCTGCTAAAGTTTTAAGCGAGCATCTGAATCTCTTCATCGACCTCTCTGAGAATGCAAAGACTGCAGAGGTTATGGTTGAAAAGGAGAACAACGAGAAAGAAAAAGTTCTTGAGATGAACATCGACGAGCTGGAGTTATCCGTTCGTTCCTACAACTGTCTCAAGAGAGCAGGTATCAATACCGTTGAAGAGCTTTGCAGCCGCACTTCTGAGGATATGATGAAGGTTAGAAACCTTGGTCGCAAGTCCCTCGAGGAAGTACTTGCAAAGTTAAAAGAACTGGGCTTACAGCTCAATTCCAGTGACGAACAGTAAATTTTGGTTGTGATACATTCACCCGGAAGGTAAGTCCGAAGGGCGCAGAAGGGGCGTAGAGCGACTCATTATGGAGAAAAAGGCGGCAGCCCAGTAAGTCCAAAGAAGCGTGGGCGGCTGTTCCACAAATGGAGGAAATTAAATCATGGCAGGTTATAGAAAACTCGGAAGAACTTCCAGTCAGAGAAAAGCATTACTTAGAATCCAGGCTACAAACCTTTTATATCATGGAAAGATCGTTACAACTGAGGCTAGAGCTAAAGAAGTAAGAAAGATCGTTGAGAGCCTGATCGCTCTTGCAGTAAAAGAGAAAGATAACTTCGAGACTGTTAAAGTTACAGCTAAGGTTGCCCGCAAGGACGCTGACGGCAAGAGAGTAAAAGAAGTTGTTGACGGTAAGAAAGTTACTGTATACGACGAAGTTGAGAAGGAAATCAAGAAGGACATGCCGTCCAGACTTCATGCAAGAAGACAGATGGTAAAAGCTCTTTATGACGTAACAGAGGTTCCGACAGCAGCAGCTGGTAAGAAGAAAAACACAAAGAAAGTTGATCTTACAAACAAGCTGTTCAACGAGATCGCTCCGAAGTACGCTTCCCGTAACGGTGGTTACACAAGAATCATCAAGATCGGTCAGCGTAAGGGCGACGGTGCTATGGCAGTTCTGATCGAGCTCGTTTAATTCTAATTTAATACGAAATCGCTGAAGACCGGTAGAATACGTGTGAGCGTGTTCTGTCGGTCTTCTTTTAGTGAGCGCAGAGGAAATACAAGCGGCTGCGAAGCAGAGATTTACTTTCCCTGCGCTACTAACGTGCAAACAGCCTGCGAAGCAGGCAATAGAGCGCGTAATCGCGAGTTTGCGAGTGAGCGGGTGGCCAGGTTGAGCGGACTTATAGTACGAAATAAGACCATAGACACTATCTGATAAATAATGTGTCTATGGTCTTTGTGACTTTCGTGTTTAGTTTATTCCGAGCTGTCGCTGGAACTGCTCAAAGAACTCGTTGAATGCCGCGGCGTTTGCCGGGTCTTTCATTAAGTTTGTGATGGTGAGTACATAGAAGAACTCGCCGATGCCGAGAAGAATGGCGATAACGCCGAGGATGATTCCGGCTGCTGCGGTGCCTCTGAAGGGCTGGCCTTTTTTGGAGATGATGGCGAAGCAGACTGCCCCGACGCCGCAGATGATAGCGACCGGGAAGGCGAAGCAGCAGAGCGTTAAGAGAGCGAAGATCCCGCTGATCAGGGAGATCGTCGCGAAGGAGTTCTTTTCGCGTCTCGGGCGCTGCGGCTGGTTCTGCCAGTAGGGCGGTTGTCCGTTATTGTACTGATTCTGCCAATACGGCGGCTGTCCGTTCTGCGGTGGGAACTGTCCGCTGTTCTGCTGATTCTGCCAGTATGGATTCTGTCCAGGATTCTGAGGCGGGATCTGTCCGTCATTCTGTGGATTCTACCAGTATGGATCCTGTCCGTTATTCTGAGGCGGGATCGGCTGTCCGTTCTGTGGATTCTGATCTGCAGCCTGTGTTTCCTGGTTCATATCTTTATATTCAGATGAATTCTGATCTTCGTAATCTGCCATGAAAATTCCTCCTGTTGTAATTCTGCGGCGCTGCCGCCAAAATGCTCATAGCACTGTTCCCTGATAAAAAAGGCTGGTCAGCTCCTCGATGGTTAAGAAAAATAATACGGAACAGTTATCGTATAGTTTAACATGAAACGCCGTCCATGTCCACATTTAAGTTGCATAAGAGCATGGATTGAATTATAATGGAGAATGACATCTCCGGCGGCTTTATGCTTTCCGGGGTAGAACTAGAAGGAGAAAGAACATGGACATTTTAGGCGTACTGACTGCGGAATTGGGAGTGAAAATGAGCCAGGTCGAGGCGGCTGTGAAGCTCATTGACGAGGGAAACACGATTCCGTTTATTGCCAGATACCGGAAGGAAGTAACCGGTTCCTTAAACGATGAGGTATTAAGAAACCTGGATGAACGATTAAAATATCTGAGAGGTCTTGAAGACCGCAAGACTCAGATCCTCGCATCGATCGAGGATCAGGGAAAACTGACGGCTGATTTAAAGAAGAAGATCGAGGAAGCCGAGACTATGGTGGCGGTGGAGGATTTATACCTGCCGTTCCGCCCGAAGAGAAAGACAAGAGCCAGCATGGCGAAGGAGAGAGGCCTGGAGCCGCTGGCCGATACGATCCTGCTGCAGGTGACAAAAGAACCGATTGAAACACTGGCTGCCCAGTATGTCTCCGAGGAAAAAGGCGTTGCAGACGCGAAAGCGGCCATTGACGGCGCAAAGGATATCCTTGCGGAGCGCATCTCCGAGGTGGCAAAATACCGTGCCTACATCCGCAATGTGACAAAAGAGGAAAGTTCTATCGTCTCCGCGGCGAAGGACGAGAAGACAGAGTCCGTTTACGAGATGTACTATCATCACGAGGAGCTTGTAAGAAAGTGCGCTGGACACAGGATTCTCGCCTTAAACCGCGGTGAGAAGGAAAAGATCCTGACTGTAAAGATCGCGGCTCCGGAGGAGAAGATCTTACGCTACTTAAATAAGATGGTCATCACCAGAGAGAACCCGGTGACAACTCCGGTCTTACAGGAAGTGATCGCAGACAGCTACAACCGTCTCATCGCCCCGGCAATTGAGCGTGAGGTGAGAAATCTCATGACCGAGAAGGCGGAGGACGGTGCCATCAAGATCTTCGGAAAGAACTTAGAGCAGCTTCTCATGCAGCCTCCGATCGCAGGCCGCGTGGTATTGGGATGGGATCCGGCGTTCCGTACCGGCTGTAAGTTAGCAGTCGTTGACGCCACAGGAAAAGTCCTGGATACCGTGGTCATCTACCCGACCGCACCGCAGAACAAGGTGGAGGACGCGAAGAAGACCTTAAAAAAGCTCATCGAGAAATACAAGATCTCCCTGATCTCCGTCGGAAATGGAACGGCTTCCAGAGAGTCCGAGCAGATCATCGCGGAGTTTATCAAGGAGATCCCGGAACACGTCCAGTACGTGATCGTAAATGAGGCAGGAGCTTCCGTATATTCTGCCAGCAAGCTTGCCACAGAGGAATTCCCGAAATTCGATGTGGGACAGAGAAGTGCCGTCTCCATCGCACGACGTCTCCAGGACCCGCTTGCGGAGCTCGTAAAAATCGATCCGAAGTCCATCGGTGTCGGCCAGTATCAGCATGATATGAACCAGAAACATCTGAGCGAGGCTCTTGGAAATGTTGTTGAAGACTGCGTAAATAAGGTTGGTGTCGACTTAAATACGGCGTCCGCCTCCCTTTTAGAGTATATTTCCGGTATCTCCAAGGTGATCGCGAAGAACATCGTCGCATACCGTGAGGAGAACGGCGCGTTTACGAACCGCCGCCAGCTCTTAAAGGTTGCAAAGCTTGGCCCGAAGGCATTTGAACAGTGTGCCGGATTTATGAGAATCGCAGGCGGGGACAATCCGCTTGACGGAACCTCCGTACATCCGGAGTCTTATAAGGCAGCGCTGGAGTTATTAAAGCGTGCAAAGCTTGAACCGGAGGAGATCGCGAAGGGCGGCGCGGCCGGAATCAGCAAAAAGATCACAGATTACAAGAAACTTTCCGAGGAGCTTGAAGTCGGTGAGGAGACCTTAAAGGATATTGTGAAAGAGTTGGAAAAACCGGCCCGCGACCCGCGTGAGGAGATGCAGAAGCCGGTCTTAAGGACCGATGTCCTTGATATGAAGGACTTAAAGCCGGGAATGATCTTAAAGGGAACCGTCAGAAATGTCATCGATTTTGGCGCTTTCGTAGATATCGGTGTCCATCAGGACGGTCTGGTGCATATTTCCCAGATGTCCAGGAAGTATATCAAGCATCCGCTTGAGGCGGTCAGCGTTGGGGATATCGTTGAGGTGAAGGTTCTCGGAGTGGATATGGCGAAGAAGAGGATTTCCTTATCTATGATATTGGATGAGGAATAAATTTTAAACTATCGATACGAAGGAACGTTTAGTTGACGGAATACACGGGCCAGACGGAGAATATTCCGGCGAGCCGAAGAAATGGAGGAGTCATTCATGAAGTATAATTTTGATGAAGTGATCGACCGTAAAGGAACCCATGCAGTGAAGGTTGAGCGCCTGCCAAAGGGAGCGGACAAGGATTCACTCTCCCTCTGGATCGCGGATATGGACTTTGCCTGCGCAGAACCGATCTTAAAGGCTCTCCATGAGCGGATCGACCGGAAGATCTTCGGCTATACCATGTACGAGGCAGACGAGTGCATGGACGCGGTGACAGGCTGGATGAAAAAGCGCTACGGCTGGGAGGAGAGCAGGGAGAATCTGTTTTTCTGTCCGGGCATTGTGGCGGCCTATGCAGCGCTCATCAACCTCCTCACGGAACCAGGGGACGGGATCGTCCTCCAGCGGCCAATCTACTATCCATTTACGAATAAGGCCAACAGCAACGGCCGCATTCCGGTGGACAATGCCCTGATCTATGAGAACGGCGCTTACCGGATCGACTTTGAAGATCTCGATCGAAAGATGGCGGACCCGGCAAACAAGGTTCTCGTGGTGTGCAGCCCGCATAACCCGACAGGCCGTGTCTGGACGGAGGACGAGCTTAAAAAGACGGTTGAGATCTGTAAAAAGTACGACAAATGGATCATCTGCGATGAGATCCACTGCGACCTGATCCGCCGTGGTGTGACATTCATACCGATCATGAATGTGGCTCCGGAGTATGCGGACCGGATCGTTGTCTGCACGGCGCCGAGCAAGACCTTCAACCTTGCCGGAATGAAGACCTCCAACATCGTGATCCACAATAAGGAACTTCAGAAAAAGTGGAAAGACTATGTGAATGGCAGCCTGTCCATGGATGGCGCTTCCGCTCTGGGTATGACGGCGATGATCGCGGCCTACACAGAGGGGGAAGAGTGGCTGGAGCAGCTGAAGGACTATCTGGATGGAAACTTCGCGTATATCGACGAATATTTAAAGAAATACCTTCCGAAGGCCCATCTCGTCAAGGCGGAGGGAACCTACCTCGCGTGGCTTGATCTCAACGGATACGTTGACCGGGATGAGAAAAAACTGGAAGAACTGATGCAGAAGAAAGCAAAGGTCGCTCTGGATGAGGGATATATCTTCGGTGAGGAGGGACGCGGATTTGAGCGTATCAACGTCGCTTCCCCGCGCAGCGTCATCGAGGAGTGTATGAACCGGATCCGGACGGCATTTGAAGAGGAAAAACTGGTATGAAAATTCAGGTAAAAATGACAGCGAGAGATATTTTTGATTTCTCCATGTACAGCGCGTATTCGGGATTTGCCGGGATCTTTACATTCGTGTTCCTGATCCTGGTCATCGGGATCCTCGGATACGCATGGAGCTCAGTGGCAGTGATGCAGAGAGTCATGCTTTTGGGCTGTATCATCCTTTTTGTGTTTGTCCAGCCGATCATGATCTGGATGAAGGCAAAGGCGCATGCGAAAACGACCGGATACTCAACGCCGATCAATCTTGACGTTTCGGATGAGCAGATCGGGGTTGAACAGGCCGGTGTGACCGGAGAATTGAAATGGGATCAGATCTGGAAAGTCGTTCGGATCCCGAACATGTATATCATCAAGGTCGGACCGACAAACGGATATCTTGTGCCATTCCGGTCCATTGAAGGGAGAAAACAGGAGTTTGTCGATTTCTGCAAGCGGAATCTTCCGCCGAAGAAGACGAAAGGATTAAAGGCATGATAAAAGAAACAAACGCACCGGAGGAGACCTTCGCCTTTGGAAAAATGCTTGGGGGACAGGCAAAGCCAGGCGAAGTGATCTGCCTGAACGGCGATCTCGGCGTCGGAAAAACAGTTTTTACGAAGGGCTTTGCTGAGGGACTCGGGATCACGGAGCCGGTAAACAGCCCTACCTTCACGATCGTCCAGCAGTATGACAGCGGAAGAATGCCGTTGTACCATTTTGATGTGTACCGGATCGGTGACATCAGCGAGATGGATGAAGTCGGATATGAAGACTGCTTTTACGGGGAAGGCGTGACTCTTATTGAGTGGTCCAACATGATCGAGGAGATCCTGCCGGAGCATGTGAAGACTGTCACCATCGAGAAGAACCTGGAAAAGGGCTTCGATTACAGAAAGATCACGGTGGAGGAAAAATAGATGCGGATTTTAGGAATTGAAAGTTCCTCACTGGTGGCATCGGCGGCCATCTATGAGGACGGGATCACGATGGCGGAATATACGGTGGATTTTAAGATGACCCATTCGCAGACCCTGCTGCCGATGATCGATGAGATGGTAAAACTTGTGGGGATCGATCTGAATACGATCGACGCCATCGCAGTATCCGGCGGTCCGGGATCCTTTACGGGCCTCAGAATCGGGTCTGCGACGGCGAAGGGACTTGGACTGGCATTAAATAAGCCGCTGATCCATGTTCCGACGCTTGACGCGACAGCGTACAACCTGTTCGGTGCATCCGGACTGATCTGTCCGATCATGGATGCGAGAAGAAACCAGGTCTACACGGGAATCTATCGCTTTGAGAAGAAATTTGAGACCGTGATGGATCAGGATGCGATGGATATGGGTGAGCTGATCGAAAAACTGAACGCGATGGGCGAGCGCGTGATCTTCTTAGGTGACGGTGTGCCTGTTTATGAGAAGCAGATCGCGGAGAAGATGACCGTGCCTTATGATCTTGCCCCGGCGCATGTAAACCGCCAGAGAGCCGCATCTGTGGCCGCTCTCGGTGCTGTCTATTTTGCGGAGGGAAAGACGGAGACTGCCATGGAGCATAAGCCGGACTACCTGAGAAAGTCCCAGGCGGAGCGGGAGCGCGAGGAGAGAGAAGAGAAGGAAAAGAACGCCTGATATTTCGCAAAAATAATAAAAATCATATACAGAGAAATCAATAAATAAAAAGTGGGATTGCTGTCCGGCGAGCAAAGCGTCGGTGAGTAGTCCCACTTTTTAACTGTCATGGAATTCTGAAAATTTCTCCAGCAAGGAATGGGGGATATAGGGGAATATGATGTCATTCGTTATTTGAATTTTCAAGAAAGTCCACCGCCCTCGATCTTGCCGAGATAGTCATTTTTCGCTTTTACGAATTTCAGAACGTCCACAGCTATTCCTCCAGATCAAATACAAAATCACAGCATTTACCGTCCTGCATCAGAGTTCTTGTTCTTGTCATTTTGATCTTGGAATTCATGCCTTTGTAAAACGGTTCATCGCGTCCGCAGGATAAGACAGCTCCGAGATCCTTCATCCCGATACGTTCATACATGGCAACATACTGACATTCCAGAACGTCTTCACAAAGATGTTTTTTTCCGTCTCCGCTCCATGCAAGGTTTAAGGCACCGTTCGATGACCAGGGTTCCATCTGCATACGGATTGCCTGCAGGTCATTTCTTCCGAAGAGCTCCGCATATTCCTGACCTTCTTTAAAGGCGATGTCGAAGATGACTTTTTTTACGATCTCATATGTTTTTTCATGTCCGAGTTCCTTTTCAAACGCGTCGATAAATGGCTTGACCATAAGCGCTTCAATTTCTCTTCTCAAAATGATCGGTACATCGTAAATTGTCTTCATGTGGTTTCCTCCTTCATGTGTACAAAGTCCCGGCTGCTACAGACCGGTAAGAAAATTGATTTTTTGATTCTTTTTATAAAAAAGCAGCAGTCCGACCACGGATTGGCTGAACTGCTGCGTCTTTCAGAAGTTATTTCTGTTCGCCCTCGTTTTTCTTTCTCTCTGCAAGTCCATTCAGGTAATAGAGAGTTGCCCAGCATGCATCGTGTGCGGCGGTCTGGTAGCTCAGAGTATCTGGATAGATCTCCACGAAATCCATGCCCTTTGCACCTGCGAGTCCGGCCTCGTGAAGCATCATGCACAATTCATAAGATGTTAATCCGCACATGTCCTGCGGTCCCTGCGGCATGCTCGCTGCGTCAAGGCAGTCTGAACAAACAGTGATATACATCAGATCGGTATCTTTTGAGGCGATCTCAATTGCTTTTCGGATGGATTCTTTCCAGCCGTTCTCTTTGATCTCTCTTGCGAGAATCACAGTTGCACCGTATTTTTTTGCATTTGCAAATTCCTCTTTATGGTTACGCGGTCCGCGGATACCGATGTGAACGATCTTTGTGGAATCCATATTCGGATCATTGTAAAGCTGATAGAACGGAGAGCAGCGAGAATATTCATCATCACCAAAGGTGGAGTAATTGTCAAGATGGGCATCAATATGGAGAACGCCGACCCGCTTTGGATGACGTTTTGCAATCTCACTGATGATCGGATAGGCAATTCCATGGTCTCCACCGAAGGTGATCGGGAGAGCGTCTGCATCTTCAATCTGGCTGATTCTTTCTCTGATCGCTGCAAAGGTGAGCGGATAGTCGCCGTTTCTGCATGCGACATCGCCGAAATCACCGACTTTTAAGTAATCGAATGCATCAAGGTCAAAGTCCGGAAGATAGCCGGTATAGCGGATCGATACAGAACGGATTGCTTTCGGTCCTTCTGTGCAGGAAGAGTATCCGCCGATCGTGCATCCGCCTTCCCACGGAACACCGGTGACAACGGCATCCATGGAGGAAAGTTCACTTTCTTTTTCAAGAACCGGAAGATTCAGCCAGGACGGAACTCCGCTGTAAATGTTGTTGGGTAAAAACGCCGGATCATAAATCGTTGGTTTGCTGTTTTTCATAATGTCATTTCCTTTCTTTGCTCAATTGCCCCATTGTCGAGGGCAATTTTTTACTTATGGTTATGAAGCAGTCAACAGTTACATGAAAACTGTATATGTCGCATTAAAAGACTTAATTTTATGCTTCTTTTGCATCGGCGGAATCAAGGATGTGAAGATTCAAATGTTCAGAGAGATATTCCAGTGTATATCCGCCGCCGATGCTGTTGCCTTTTTCGTCAAGTGCCGGTCCATAGATTCCAATTCCCATACGGCCTCCCACGCAGGACAGGATTCCGCCGCCGACACCGCTTTTGGATGGGATTCCCACACGAACGGCAAATTCTCCGGAACGGTCGTACATGCCGCAGGTCAGCATAAGGGTTTTTAATGTTCGGACGACTTTTTTGTCGAGAAGGCGTTTTCCGGTAGTGGTGGAAATACCTCCGTTTGCAAGAAGAAGACCTAATTCGGATAATGATCTGGCGTTTACACTTAAGGAACAAAGCTTAAAGTAGAGATCCAGAGTCTGGAGAACATCCCCCTTTAACACGCCCTTGCTCTTTAACAGATATCCGATCGCCCGATTCCTGTCGCCGGTCGCTTTTTCGGAGCGGTAGACGGATTCATCCAGAACGATTTCATTGTCATTACATAAGGTGCGGATAAATTCCAGCATCTTCTCGAAAGAGAAACGCCCTGCCAGAAGACTTACAACTTCAATGGCCCCAGCATTGATCATTGGATTGAACGGGCGGTTGCTCGCTGTGTCAAGCTTTAAAATTGAATTGAACGCATCCCCGGACGGTTCCATCATCACATTCTTAAAGACCTTTTCTTCACCGATGTATTGCAGTGCTGCTGCGAGGGAAACAATTTTACAGATACTCTGTATAGTAAAACGGCATTCGGAATCGCCAAATTCGATATGACGGCCATCTTCTGTTTTAATACATAGTCCAAAATGTACTGGATTTGCTTTCCCAAGCTCAGGGATATAATCTGCGACTTTTCCCTGCAGAAGAAATTTTCGCCCATACTCCCAGGCATCTTTCGCAACTTCCTCCAGCATATATTCACCTCCTCTCATGTGCATGTATGTGTTAATGCTTTAACCGGCAAAAACACCAATAAAACTTGAAATACCAAGGATCAGTGAGATCGCAAAGATCATCAGGCCAATAATGTTCTGGAGCATGGAGTTCTTATATTCACCCATAATTCTCTGACGGCTTGCAAGGTAAAGAGTAACACCTACAACGACCGGGAGTGCGATTCCATTTACAGCCTGAGCAGTCATGATCAGTGCTAACGGGTTGGTGCCAATTGCGGAAATAATAATTCCGACGATCAGAATGATTGCGCTTGTTCCTAAGAAACGTTTATCGGAGCCGTCTGTCTTCCAGTCAAAAAGTCCGGCTAATACGTAAGAGACACTGATCGGAGAGCAGAGCGCACTGGAAATACCTGCGGAGAGAAGTCCTAATGCCATGAAAGGCTGAGCGAAACGTCCGAGTGTACCTTCAAGCTGTACAGCCATATCCATTGCGTTGTTAACGCTCATGCCGCGCATAACCACTGCGGATGTGATCATAATGGAACCTGTGATAACACCGCCGATGATCATCGGTACGGTTGTGCCAAACATACAGAGCGGAAGTTCTTCCTTTGTATGCCATGTTCTCTGGGCACTTGCAGCATGCAGGAACATGTTGTACGGAACAACGGTCGTTCCGATGAGGGAAAGACATGTCATCAGTCCGCCCTTCGGGACTGTCGGGATGCAGCCTCGGAGCAGTTCGCCAAAATCGGGGCGAACAATGAGCATTGTCATAAGAAAGACGATTGCCATTAAGGTGACACATACACTTAAAAGCTTTTCCAGATATTTAACGGCATCACCGACAAAGAGGAGAACGATCAGAACGATAACTCCTAAGATCGGAGCCATGATTCTTGTCGGAACACCGGTCAGTGCGCTGGCTCCCATTGCCGTTCCGGTAAGGTCACCGCCCATATATGCGAGTCCGCCGATGGTGATCGCGATGATGACAAGGCCACATAAAATGTTTCGAAGAAGCGGACGGTCTGCAAAGTCATGCTTCATGTTTTCTGCGAGACCTTCCTGAGTGATGATACCGATCCTTGCCGCCATACCCTGCATGACGATAACTGCGATAACGGAAAAGACAACACACCAGAAAAGTGTGAAACCGTAAGTTGCACCTGCCAGTGTACAGCTTGTTACGGTTCCGGGACCGATGAATGATCCCACGATCACGAAGCCGGGTCCAAGGGAAGCAAGTTTTTCTTTCATAGTAAATTTACGAGTGACATTATTGGAATTCACCATGCTTTTTTCTCCTTTTTTAGTTGATCGATATGAATGTTCTAGTTATTCGGCCGAAAAAATTGAACTTTTGTAACTGTGTTGACAATATAGCATAGGAATGATAAAATGACAATAATTGTCAACTTGCTTTTGATAATATCAAACTCTGTTTGACAGGAGGAGGTATTTTGCCATTGGATGAATCGAAAAATGTTACGGAAAAGAATACAAAGGCTACGGAACGTCAGATCCAATCGGTTCAGCGTGCGATCAACATACTGAACTGCTTTACGATGACGAATTCTGCCCTGACGCTGGGACAGATCAGCAATCAGCTCAATTTGAACAAAGGCACAGTCCATGGAATCCTGAGTACGCTTTACCAGAATGGATATATCAGCCAGAATGGAAATGGGCAGTACATGCTGGGGGCGGCGCTGTTTAACAAAGCCTGTCTCGCTGCCGGGACGCGCCAGAGCATGTGCATTGACCGGGGTCATGACAGACTGCTGGCGTTAAGTAATCAGTTCCAGTTAAACGGAACCATGTTTGCAATGGAAGAAAAGCAATTGAGAGTGATTGACACAACTGAACCGACAAACTGCCCTTTTATTGTCCAGCGTGTGTCACCACAGATATCTCTGTATGATTCTGCAAGCGGAAAGATTCTGTTGGCATATTTATCGGAAAAAGAAAGAGCGGAATATCTGGAAAGGATGCCGATGACACCGTTCCAGAAGTCTTTCGAGGATAAGCAGAAGAATTTTGACGTGGAGTTATACCGGATCCGTAAAAATGGATATTCAGAAGAATACGACGCTCTTTTTACCGGAGTATCAGCGCTGTCAGTGCCGATCTTTAACCGATATCATAATGAATTGTTTGGAAGTGTGAGCCTGACGGGAATGAGTCCGATGATAAAGAAGAGAAGACAGGAGATTATTGCTGCGCTTCAGGCGCATGCGCGTTATCTGCAGGATTGTCTGCGTTTTTAAAGCAGAAATGGATGGTGGCTGGATCAGATCCAGCCACCATCCATTTTTATGATCTGACCGGTCAGGTAATCCGGTGCTTCTACGAGTTTCATGACGAGGTCTGCGACTTCCTCCGGCTTTCCCATGCGGCCGGCGGGAATCTCGTCTAAGAGCATCTCATGCTCCTCCTCAGATAAAAATCCGTTCATCTCCGTATCAATGGCCCCGCAGGCGATAGCGTTCACCTGGATGCCGGAGGGGGCGAGTTCCTTGGCGAGGGCCATGGTGAGACCGTTGACGCCGCCTTTTGTGGCAGAGTAGGCCGCTTCGCAGGAGGCACCGCAGACGCCCCAGACGGAGGAGATATTGATGATCTTTCCGCTATGGTTGTGGATCATCCCGGGGATCGCAAGTTTGGCGCAGTGGAAGACGGAGGAGAGATTCGCGGAGACGATCCGGTTCCAGTCCTCAAAGCTTAAGTCCTGTAAGAGGCCGATGATGGAGATCCCGGCGTTGTTTACGAGGACATCCACATGACCGAAGCGGGATTCGATCTCTTTAAATAGACGTTTACAGTCATCTGGATCTCCGACGTCCGCCTGTACCGCAAGACACTCCGCACCCAAGACCTCCACTTCTTTTTTTACTTCTTCCATCCGTTCTGTGCTTCGGGCACAGTTGATCACGACATGGTATCCGCAGGAAGCAAATTTTAAAGCCACGGCCCGCCCGATCCCGCGGGAGGAGCCGGTGACGAGAACTGTTTTTTTCATAATGAACTCCTATTTGCGTATAAAACTTTGTTGCTTTGTAACTGTTCAGTAGGTCTGCGCACTTGCTGCGCTGACCGTAAGAAAACATAGGCTGGAAGGCGAAAATCCCATCAGCGAAGCTGATCTGGAATGGATTTTTGCACGTAACTATGAAGGTACTGAATAGTTACGTTGCTTTTTGATGAGATCACAGCTGCCGGAAATGATCGGACTATAAGAATTCCGAGGATTGATGAAAACGGCAGATATGCATATTTTAAGGGAATAACACCGGAATTACAATAGGATTCCGGAAAAATCCACTGCAGTCCGGGCAGCGCATGGACTTTGGCTCGTTGTTCGCGTAAATAAGAGAGCCATGATCGCATCAGGATCAATGCAGTCATGGCTTTCGGCTTCGATATGGTTATTTCTGCAGTCTTGCCTCATTTAAGCTCATTCCGCCGCGGATATTGGCCTCAATGACGAGAAGGTCACCGTACTCCGCCTGGCTGTCGATAATGGAAGCCTGTTTTGTCAGAGATTTCCCGTCGAAAGCGGTTTTTCTGCGCATCTGGCGGAGTGTCTTCGCGAAGCCTGCGGTACGCGGCTGGTAAACATCTAACGGGTGGAGTCCAAGGACGACTCCGGAGCGGAGACCGAGGTTATCCATTGCGTCGGAGATGTTTGAGGTTGGGAAGTTCTTGTAGCTTTCGATCCAGTAGGTTCTTTCTTCTTTGTTGAAAATCATAATGTGTACCGCAGCCTGATATATATGTGCAGCTGCGATTCTCTTTTCAAAAAAATTGCAGGAAACGAATGGGGCTCTTCCCATGCAGCTATCATTTGATTTGCTGACAGTATCTTAATTATAACAGAAAGACATCAATAGTTTTATAAATTCAGGACAATTCACTATGCCAAAATATTATGAAGGTCAATTCCTGAAATTTATCGGTAACGCCCTTAAGGAAAATGCGGTCATACTCACTTGCATGTCTGCGTTTTCTCACATCATATTAATGGTAAATTTTGCCACAGGAATGCCACTTAAATTCCGGGAAAATTGATTGTATAATAGATATGTATGGTGCTATACTATAGAAGCCGCATTGTGTGCTGACTGACCGCGTGGTGCGGACAGAAGACGATAGGAAACAGGTGTAAATACTGAGATTGGAGGCATCATGGAACAGATCTATGACTTGATCATTATCGGTTCCGGTCCGGCGGGACTCGGGGCTGCGATCTACGCAAAACGTGCGGAGTTAAAGACCCTCGTGATTGAAAGAGAGATGATGAGCGGCGGACAGGTGCTTACAACATATGAGGTAGACAACTATGCGGGACTTCCGGGGATCGGCGGCTTCGATCTGGGAATGAAATTCCGGGAGCATGCCGATAAGCTGGGCGTGGAGTTTGCGAAGGATACGGTCTTAAAAATTGAGACCGCGGACCTTGCGGATGAGAACGAAGTCTTAGAGGCGGCAGAAGCGGGAGCGGGACACCCGCCTGTGATCCGTCAGGTAGTGGGAAAAAAGGAGACGAGACTCGCGAAAGCGGTCATTATCGCTTCCGGTGCCCACCACAGAAAGCTTGGCATCCCGGGGGAGGCAGAGCTTACGGGAAAAGGCGTTTCCTACTGTGCGACCTGCGACGGCGCGTTCTTCCGGAAAAAGATAACGGCGGTGGTCGGAGGCGGGGATGTTGCCCTTGAGGACGCGATCTTCCTTGCGAGACTCTGTGAGAAGGTCTATGTGATCCACAGGAGAGACGAATTCCGTGGAGCGAAAAGCCTGCAGAAGCGCCTGATGGAGCTTCCAAACGTGGGAATTCTCTGGGATACTGTGCCGGAGGAGATCTGTGGAACGGAAAAAGTGGAGACACTGAAGCTTCTCAATAAAAAGACCGGGGAAAAGAGAGATCTGGCTGTGGACGGCGTGTTCGTCGCAGTGGGAATCACCCCGAACAGTGAAGCATTTAAAGGATCCGTGGATATGGATCCGGCAGGATATATTGCGGCCGGGGAGGACGGAAAGACGAATGTTCCGGGAATCTTTGCGGCAGGAGACGTCCGTACAAAGGCGCTCCGCCAGGTCGTTACGGCAGTGGCAGACGGGGCAAATTGCGTTGCGTCTGTAGAACAGTACCTGTATGGTATAGAGTAGGAATTTTCTGAACTGAAAATTCCGTATGATACGGCAGCGGCAGCAGATAGACAGGAGAAAAAACGATCTATGAACAGAGCAGGAAGAATTATCGCGGTCTGCGGTCTGAGCGTGGCGCTCATGATGCCGCAGATCGCTTATGCGGCGGAAACCCTTTCGGTGCAGGTGAGTGAGAGAACGGGACTTACCACCGTCGGAAATAAACAGTCGGCATACGACAATGTGGCGATCTCCCACGTGAGCAATTACGTAAATATCCGCTCCGAGGCGAATATCTCCAGCAGCATTGTAGGTAAGATCTACAACAACTGCGCAGCAACGATCTTAGCTACAGTGGACGGAGAAGGCGGAACCTGGTATCAGATCAAGTCCGGTACCGTGACCGGTTACATAAAATCCGAATACTTTATTACCGGCGCTGATGCGGAGAGGATCGCGAAAGATATAGGTACGGTTTATGTGACGGTAAGCGCTGACAGCTTAAGACTCCGCGAGCAGCCGAGTACCGACAGCGCGATCCTCACCACACTTTCCAAGGACGCTGAGTACCTGGAAGTGAAGGAAGAGGGAGACTTCATCGAGATCCAGGTCGATGAATCCCTGAGCGGATATGTACATAAAGATTATGTCACCCAGCGCGTGGAGTTCAAGCAGGCCGTGAGCGTCGAGGAAGAGCGCCATAAAGCGGAAGAGGACGCAAGGATCAGGAAAGAGGCGGAGGACGCTATCGCGAAGGTCGAAGCGTTAAAGAAAGAAGCAGGACAGGAGACTGCGTCTGCAAATAAGGACACCCCGTCCTCCACGATCGGAATGATTGCCCAGAATCCGAACGCGGATAACGGAACGACGAAAGAACAGAATAGTCAGGGCAGCCAGAGCACCCAGACCGGCACAAGCCAGAATACCGGAAATCAGGATACCGGCAGTACCGCAGGACCCGGCGGAAGCGGAACTTCCACCGGCAGCAGCACAGGAACCTCCGGCTCATATCAGAGTACCCAGAACGGTCCGGGAAGCGCAGTCTACAATTCCGCAGTCCGCACCGCGATCGTTGCATATGCGAAACAGTTCCTTGGCAATCCGTATGTATACGGTGGGACAAGCTTAACGAACGGAGCTGACTGCTCCGGATTTACGATGCGTATCTTTGAGCATTTCGGTGTGACGACCGGACGTACCTCAAGAGACCAGGCGGCAAACGGCAAGGAAATCTCCCTCGACCAGATCCAGCCGGGCGACCTGTTATTCTACGCAAGCGGAAAGACGATCAACCACGTTGCCCTCTACATCGGCGACGGAAAGATCATCCACGCCAGCACATCAAAGACCGGCATTATTATTTCTACGGCGTACTACCGTACTCCGGCGAAAGCGGTTACCTTCTTAGATTAAGAGCTGCAGGAATTTATTATGCAGCAATCTGTTCCAGCAGCAGATGTCCATTGATCTTCAGGATAACTGGGCAAAAGATAAAAGAAAAGATCATAAAGAAAAAATAAGGAGCTGTGGAAAAACAGCTCCTTATTGTGTATAATAAGAAATAGTGCAGTGTGTAAAAATCCCGACAATGAAGTCTGTTGATAAGTTAGAATAGCTTAAAATAAGACTTTGCAGGGTGTTTCGATGATGAAAAATTGGTCATTTACGACAGATTTACGACAAAAGTATAAAAAAGGATATTGAAAAACCTGGGAAGCGCTTGGCTAAGGTATGATTACCACCCCCTGTATATTATATATATTATTGTATTAGAAGAGAAGATGCAGAAAAGATGATAAAGAATAAATAAACTGATTAAGGATAGAATTGATGAGAAGCATTGTAAACATAGAACTCTAAGAGGTAATTGCTATGAAAGAAAACATGCTGTTTTCTGGCGAATCAAAGAATATCGAGTATAAGGTGACGGTACCTGATAAGAGCGAAAAATATATGAAAACAGTGGTGGCTTTTGCCAATGGTAAAGGTGGCAAGATTGTTTTCGGAGTAGACGATAAGACATTAGAAATTGTGGGAATGAATACGGAAAATATTTATAAAACCATGGATGCCATTACCAACGCAATTTCTGATGCGTGTGAACCAGCCATCAGACCGGATGTGGCTTTACAGACAGTTAAAGATAAAACGGTGATTGTTGTAGAAATTTTACCAGGTGCACAGCGTCCATATTATATAAAATCACAGGGGATGATTGATGGTACTTATGTAAGAGTATCTGGCACAACCAGACATGTGGAAGGGTATATGCTAAAGGAACTGATTTTAGAAGGGCAGAATCGCCACTTTGATAGTGAAATATGCCAGAACATGACGGTTTCAGATAGTG
The DNA here is from genome assembly GCF_003435225.1 of Clostridium sp. AF28-12. Classification (NCBI taxonomy): domain Bacteria; kingdom Bacillati; phylum Bacillota; class Clostridia; order Eubacteriales; family Clostridiaceae; genus Clostridium; species Clostridium sp. AF28-12. Next base: position 62,117 of record NZ_QWGJ01000009.1, read on the forward strand.
ACATCAATGAACTTTGCAAAAGTATGAAAGAAACTGCTCTTGCCAACACATGGCAGGATAGTGAGAAGGCGAAGATAAAAGAGGTAACCAAGAACACATTGATTTCCTGGGGTGTACTGAAGGAGTCTGAAGGTGGTATATATCCCACAAATGCATATGTCTTTTAACTGGAAGAATGCCACAGCAGCCTACTATCCAGTGTGGTGTGTTTAAAGGAACAAACCGTGCGTATTTTGTTGACAGGAGAGAATTTGAGGGTCCCATTCAGGAACAGATGGAAGCTGCATATCGGTATGTCCTTGAAAAAATCAATATGGGAATGACGATAAAGGGTATGTACAGACAGGATGTGTATGAATTGCCAACAGACAGCATTCGCGAGATTATTGCAAATGCTGTAGCACATCGTAGCTATCTCGAACAGGGGAGTATTCAGGTGGCATTGTTTGATGATAGACTGGAAGTAACTTCGCCTGGGATGCTCCTAAATAATGTCACCATTTCTAAAATGATGGTGGGGTATTCAAAACCGAGAAATCCTGCAATTGCAAGAGCCTTTGCCTATATGAAAATTATTGAGAAATGGGGAACCGGAATACCGAGATTGTTTGAGGCCTGTGCGGAATATGGTTTGCCTGAACCAGAACTGATTGATTTTGATGGGGATTTTAGGGTAAACATGTATCGGAAAAGAGATACGGACATAAAGACTAACACAAAAAAAGTCACTAACACTAACATAAAAACTAACACAGAAAAAGTCACTAACACTAACACAAAAACCAATACTTACATTAAAAAACAAAAAGCTAATGCGGAAACCGCAACCAGGATTCTGGAAATCATGCGAGAACAGCCAACGATTACTGTGAAGAAAATCGCAGATCAGATGCGATTATCAGTGGCCGGAGTCAGGTATCATATCAATAAAATGAAGAAAGATGGTTTGGTGGAACATGTAGGTCCTTCCAAAAAGGGTACATGGTTGCTACACGATGAATCATAGTATGTTTATTGTTGTAACGAAAAATTCAAAATTCACAGGATCAATCGAACTTGTTTACGATCATACCGCCTTAGTGTAAAATATTGTTTGAGAAGACGAGAAAAGGAGACAAAGCCAACGGAAATGGATAAAATGGCAGAGAAAGAGGAAGTAACCGCTGAGACTTCCACAGAAGATGCAGAAAAGGTTGTAGTAGAGCCTTATGATGCAGCAGATATCGATTTTGATACATTCTGCAAATCAGATATGAGAGTGGTAAAAGTAAAAGACTGTGTTGCAGTGAAAAAATCCAAAAAGCTGCTGCAGTTTACATTAGATGATGGTAGTGGAACAGATCGTACCATTCTTTCCGGAATGCATTCATATTACGAACCGGAGGAACTGGTTGGCAAGACCTTAGTTGCGATTGTCAACATCCCGCCGAGAGCTATGATGGGAATTGTATCCCATGGCATGTTTCTTTCTGCTGAATGCAAGAAGGGGAAGATGAGATTGTGAACCTGTTAATGCTGGATGATAAGATTCCGGTTGGATCCAAACTCTGCTAAACAAAAATATATCTTAAGCAAAGCTCTTTCCATGGAAATGGAAGGAGAACTTATGAAAGATTCAAGAAAAGATTCAAAGGGACGCGTTTTAAAAGACGGTGAGAGCCAGAGAAAAGATGGCAGCTACGAATATAAAGGTGCAGATGACCGCAGGCATAGTGTGTATGCTGGAACATTAAAGGAACTTCGGGAGAAGCGGAAACAGGCCGAGAAAAACGTGGAGGATGGAATCCTTTTTGTAAATCAGAACATCCTTTTAAATGATGTTTTTGATATCTATTTCAGTGGCAAGACGGAACTGAAAGAATCCACCAGATCGAATTATAAGTATATGTACGATAAGTTCGTACGTATGAAATTTGGAATGCGGAAAATCAGCTTGATTAAGTATTCTGATATTCGGGAATTTTATAATTACTTGATCAATGACCTGAGTTTTAAACCGAACAGCCTGGAGATTATCCATTCATTGCTGCATCCGACATTTACACTGGCGGTGAGAGATGGTTATATTCGCTGTAATCCATCAGACGGGCTTAAGGGTGATATCAAGAAAAGCCATTGTTGGGAGAAGCCACAAAGGCATGCACTGACAGAGGCAGAACAGGCAGCATTTGTTCAGTTTGTTTCAACCTCGCCGATTTATAGCCACTGGATGCCACTGTTTACATTTCTGCTTGGAACGGGATGTAGGATTGGTGAAACGATTGGTCTTCGATGGAATGATTGTGATTTTGAGAATAATGAGATTTTCATCAACCATAATGTTATTTACCGTTTCCGTGACTACGATGGTTGGCGGTTCCGTCTTACAACGCCCAAAACGAACGCTGGCAATCGTGTAGTTCCGATGCTGTCAGAGGTGAGGGAAGCGTTGCTTCAGGAACGTGAGAATCAGAAACGGTTCAAGCTGAAATCTCCGACGATAGATGGATATTCCAATTTTGTTTTTCTGAACAGGGAGCAGAATCTTCATAACCTGATGACTATAGATCGTGCAATTAAACGGATTATAAGAGATCACAATCGGGATGAAGTGAAACTGGCTGAAAAGGAAAAACGGGAGCCACTGCTGATTCGGGATTTTTCAGTTCACAATCTGAGGCACACGTTCTGTACCCGCTTCTGCGAAAATGAAACCAATCTGAAAGTCATTCAGGAAATCATGGGGCATTCGGATATCTCGACCACGATGAATATCTATGCGGAAGCAACGGCATAGAAAAATTCTTTTGCAAATCTGGAAGGAAAACTGAGACTTTCATAGTCAGAAATGATGGATTTTTTACGACAGATTTACGACAAAATTTTTCAAAATATGCCACTTTATGCCACGATATGAGAAGTTACTGCATATGCGAAAAATGGCTTCGCAAGCATTTATGCGGGTTCCGGGAAAATGCCGGATACAAATCCAAAATATGAAGGCAGAAGATATAACTTCTCAGAGCCTTTAAAGTGGTATGTAAAAATTTATTTTAGATAGGAATTTTTGCCATTCAGCTTATGTTTTTATGGTCAGCGCGGCAGGTGCGCAGACCTGCGGAACAACAAAATACAATATGTAAAAGTGAGGAAACACGTATGAATGAGATCGGAACGTTCGACATTCTGGGGCCGAACATGATCGGACCATCAAGCTCCCACACGGCTGGGGCACTGAGGATCGCTTTTATTGCCGGAAAAATGGTGGAGAAGCCGGCGGCGGTGCGCTTTGTGCTCTACGGATCCTTCGCCCGTACCTACCATGGACACGGAACAGACCGTGCATTAGTCGGCGGAATCCTTGGATATCACCCGGATGATGAAAGGATCCGCGATTCCTTTGAGCACGCGAAAGAGGCAGGACTTGACTTTACCTTCGAGGAAAACTTCACAGATAAGGAGATCTATCCGAATACGGTGGACATCTATGTAAAGGACGAAAATGGAAATGAGATGTCCCTGCGCGGAAAGTCCATTGGCGGCGGAAATGCGGTCATCACGCGGTTAAACGGCGTCGATGTTGATCTTACCGGAAATTACAGCACCATCGTTGTCCAGCACATCGACAAAAAGGGTACGCTGGCGTTCGTGACGGCCGTTTTGAGCGCTTACGACTTAAATATCGGTTCCCTGCGCCTTTACCGCGAGAGCAAGGGCAAGATGGCCTACGCGATCATCGAGGTGGATACTATGGTCTCCAGCCAGGTGATTAACGCGCTGCGGGGGTTTGAGGCTGTGAAAAACGTTCTTTTGGTTCCGGCGATCAATCTGGACTGATGGGGGGAGAAACGATGAATTTTATAAATGGTGCAGAACTTTTAGAGTACTGCGAAAAGGAAAATAAAAAGATCTCTGAGGCCATGTTCGAGCGGGAAACCACGTTTCTGGAGCAGGATCCGGAGAAGACAAGGGCGAAAATGAAGAAAGCATGGTCCATCATGCAGGCGTCGGCGAAGAAGCCGTTAAAGGAAAATATCGTCAGCATGGGCGGCATGATCGGCGGGGAGAGCAGAAAGCTCCACACGCTGAGGGAAAATAAGAAGAATCTCTGTGGGGATGTGGTTTCAAAGGCGATCGCCTATGCGGTGGGCGTTCTCGAGGTCAACGCGTCCATGGGACTCATCGTTGCGGCACCGACGGCTGGCTCTTCTGGTGTAATTCCGGGAGTCTGCTGTTCCCTGCAGGAAAACTACGGATTTACGGATGAGGAGATCTGCCAGGCGTTATTTAACGCGGCGGCAGTGGGATACCTCATTACGAGAAATGCCACGACAGCCGGAGCAGAGGGCGGATGTCAGGCGGAGGTGGGAGCGGCCAGTGCCATGGCAGCGTCAGCGGCTGTGGAGCTTTTCGGCGGAACACCGGCGCAGTGTCTCGACGCGGCATCCTTCGCGATCGTGAATATTCTGGGACTTGTTTGTGATCCCATCGGCGGACTTGTGGAAAATCCATGTCAGAACCGGAATGCCATGGGGGCGTCAAATGCCCTGATCTCCGCGGAACTTTCTATGGCGGGAATCAAGAGCATCACCCCGATTGACGAGACCATCGGTGTCATGTATGCGGTGGGACGGTCGATTCCGTCAGAACTCAGGGAGACTTCCATGGGCGGTATGGCGGTCGCGAAGAGCGCATGTGAGGCTTGCGCGGCATGTGCAAAGGAAACTCAAAAATGAAGAAAAGAATAGTTGGCAACTGATAAAGGGCATCTAAACATAATAAACAGGCGGTACTTAATCTAAAATCAAGTACCGCCTGTATTTTTGCTGCCTGGCATTTCAGTCACTGTGCGGTTTCCCACATCAACGCTGCCGCCCGGCTATTCATTCTTATTAAGTTTCAGGATTCTTTAGAACTCCGGTTCAATGAGTCCGTAAGAGTTTCCTTTTCTCTTATAAACTACATTGACTTCGTTTGTATCAGCGTTGAGGAACATAAAGAAGTTGTGTCCTAAGAGTTCCATCTGTACGCAAGCCTCCTCGGCATCCATCGGTTTCATTGCGAAACGTTTTGTCTTTACGATATTAACGGTCTCCTCCGGCTCGGATTCTTCCTGAAGGAAGGCTTCGTTAAATGCTAAGGCGTTCTGCTTTTTGTCAACGATCTTTGTCTTATATTTCTTGATCTGACGCTCGATAATTTCTTCAACGAGATCAACAGATACATACATATCGCTGGAATCCTGCTCAGCTCGGATAATGCTGCCTTTAACAGGAATCGTAACCTCTATTTTCTGACGTCCTTTCTCTACGCTCAATGTAACCTGTACTTCAGTATCAGGAGAAAAATAGCGCTCCAGTTTTCCTAATTTACTTTCCACGGCATCTTTTAAGCCTGGTGTAATGTTGATATTTTTTCCGCTGATCGTGTAACGCATAAAATCAACTCCTTTGTTTGGGATGACTTAAGTATAGCACAAAATTCTGTAAAAGACAACCAAAATACATAAAAAATGAGAAAATTTAAAAAGGTAAAAAAAGGTGTATAAAAGCTCAAAAACTATATGAAGCCTTCCCGGTTTGTCAATGGGATTGGGCAAAAAAGTTGTCGGAAATGTAAATTTTATAAGATGTTCACAAAAATAAAACAAATATTAAGGAACCGTAAAATCCACCGATGGGGAGGAAAAAACTTGTGGATAATGTGGATAACTTGGTGTATAACTGCGAAATGGCGTGAAATCGGCATTTCTCGAGGTGGACAACTTTCCACATAATTTCGGTGGATGAGTGTGGATAAAGTGGATAACCAGACAATCGAATGTATGGTTTGTGCAAGTTGTACATTTAAAGGGGAAAAGCGGCAGGAAGAGAGAAAAATAGACAGAAGTGAGGGAGAAGCCGGGGGAAGGAGTCAGGGAGATGTCGAAGAGGAAAAAATTGAATTGTCGAAAAATTGTCAAAACGGTTTTAGAAAAAACAGCAGGGATGCGGCGCAGATGGACGATGCGGCTGCGAGAAGATGTAGCAGGGAGTTTTATCGGGAATTGCGCAGGCAGAGATAAGGATTTATGTACGAAATGTTAAAATTACATGAAGTCATTGAATAAAAACCCGGAAGGTGTTAAAATATTAAGGATTGTACGATGCAGACGTATGCGGTTATGCGGTAAAATCCCGCAGGACGGAGCAGCGGACATCAAAAACGATTCAGATATAGAAACTTGTATGCAGTGGCCTGATGTGAGATGAACCATGCGTCATGTGGATAAAATCCGGCTCCGGCGTTTGAAAGACCGTGTATCCGTGGATAACTCCCGCGAGATGGATAAAAGGGTATCGCTGCATGTGTATATTTATTTATGTAGGAGAACAAGCAGAATGAATTTTGTTGAAAAAGTATTTGGTACGCACAGTGACCGGGAATTAAAGTATATTTACCCGATCGTCGATAAGATCGAAAAAATGCGTCCGACCATGCAGGCGATGTCTGATGAAGAATTAAAGGATCAGACAAGAAAATTCAAAGAGCGCCTCGCACAGGGGGAGACTCTGGATGATCTTCTGCCGGAGGCATTCGCAACCGTCAGGGAGGCAGCCAAGAGAGTTTTAAAGATGGAGCACTATCCGGTACAGCTCATCGGTGGTATCGTCCTTCACCAGGGACGTATCGCTGAGATGAAGACAGGTGAAGGTAAAACTCTTGTTTCTACCTGTCCGGCATACTTAAATGCCCTCGCCGGAAAAGGCGTTCAGATCGTAACAGTCAACGACTATCTGGCAAAACGTGATGCCGAGTGGATGGGACAGGTTCATGAGTTTCTCGGCTTAAAGGTCGGTGTGGTATTAAACTCCATGACCTCCGAGGAGAGAAAAGCCGCTTACCAGTGTGACATCACTTATGTGACAAACAACGAGCTCGGTTTCGATTACCTTCGTGACAATATGGCGATCTACAAAGAGCAGATGGTACTCCGTGATCTCGACTACTGTATCATCGATGAGGTGGACTCCGTATTGATCGATGAGGCGAGAACCCCGCTTATCATTTCCGGACAGAGTGGAAAATCCACAAAGCTCTATGAGGTTTGTGATGTTCTCGCAAAGCAGTTAGTCCGCGGTGAGGAATCCGGCGAGTTTAACAAGCTCAACGCCATCATGGGCGAGGAGATCACCGAGACCGGTGATTTCATCGTAAATGAGAAAGAGAAAGTCGTAAACCTGACAGAACAGGGTGTTAAGAAGGTCGAGGCATTCTTCCATATCGACAACCTCGCGGATGCGGAGAACCTGGAGATCCAGCACAACATTATCCTTGCACTCCGCGCCCACAACCTCATGTTCCGCGATAAGGACTATGTGGTCAAGGACGACGAGGTCCTGATCGTTGATGAGTTCACAGGACGTATCATGCCGGGCCGCCGTTACTCCGATGGTCTCCATCAGGCCATTGAGGCGAAGGAGCATGTAAACGTTAAGAGAGAGTCCAGAACCCTCGCGACGATCACATTCCAGAACTTCTTTAATAAGTATGCGAAAAAAGGCGGTATGACCGGTACAGCCCAGACGGAGGAGAAAGAGTTCCGTAATATCTACGGTATGGACGTTATCGTGATCCCGACAAACCGTCCGGTTATCCGTAAAGACTTAAATGACGCGGTATATAAGACAAAGAAAGAGAAATTCCATGCAGTTGTTGAGGAGATCGTAGAGGCCCACGAGAAAGGACAGCCGGTCCTCGTCGGTACGATCACCATCGAGACATCTGAGATGTTAAGCCAGATGTTAAAGAAGCGCGGGGTTCCGCATAAAGTCTTAAACGCAAAGTACCATGAGCTGGAGGCTGAGATCGTAGCTCAGGCCGGTATTCACGGCGCGGTGACTATCGCGACGAACATGGCAGGCCGTGGTACCGATATCAAGCTTGACGACGAGTCAAAGGCTCTCGGCGGCTTAAAGATCATTGGTACAGAGCGTCATGAGTCCAGACGTATCGATAATCAGCTCCGCGGACGTGCAGGACGTCAGGGCGATCCGGGTGAGTCCCGCTTCTATATCTCCCTTGAGGACGATCTGATGCGCCTCTTCGGTTCCGACAAGTTAATGAGCATGTTCAATGCCCTCGGCGTTCCGGAGAACGAGCAGATCGAGCACAAGATGTTATCTTCCGCGATCGAAAAAGCACAGCAGAAGATCGAGACGAACAACTATGGTATCCGTGAGAACCTCTTAAAGTACGACGAGGTCAACAACGAGCAGCGTGAGGTCGTATATGCTGAGCGCCGTCAGGTACTTGACGGTGAGAACATGCGTGAGCTGATCATGAAGATGCTCAACGATATCGTTGAGGGCGCTGTGGATATGTCCGTCAGTGACGAGCAGACTCCGGAGAACTGGGGCTTCAAGGAATTAAATGATCTTCTTCTTCCGATCATCCCGTTAAAGCCGATCGAGCTGACTGACGAGATCAGCAAGATGAGCAAGGACGAATTCAAGCACATGTTAAAAGAACTGGCAACGAAGTTCTACGAATCCAAGGAGGCAGAATTCCCGGATGCAGAGCAGGTGCGTGAGATCGAGCGTGTCGTACTCTTAAAGGTGATCGACAATAAGTGGATGTCCCATATCGACGATATGGATCAGCTCCGCGAAGGTATCGGTTTACAGGCATACGGCAACCGTGATCCACTGGTTGAGTACAAGATGAACGCTTACGAGATGTTCGACGATATGACAGCGGCGATCCGTGAAGATACGATCCGTATTCTCTGCCATATCCGTGTAGAGGAGAAGGTGGAGAGAGAGCCGGCTGCCAAGGTTACAGGTACAAACCGTGACGATTCCGCGGCGAGAGCTCCGCAGAGACGTCAGACACAGAAAATCTACCCGAATGATCCGTGTCCGTGCGGATCCGGCAAGAAATATAAACAGTGCTGCGGAAGAAAACCGTTAGCATAGGATCAATACCAATTGTTTTATGAAATGATGGTCAGCGCGGAACCTCTGCGCTGACCTTGTTAAATCATTATAAGAAAGGTAACATTCCGTATGGTCCGCACAGGGAACAGGCGGCCTTGGTGAAATGTTATTAGAAAGGACAGATTCTATGGTTGAGTTAGACCAGTTTAAATATACATTATCCACATATGAAACTCCACTGAAGGAGGTCAGGGACTCCCTGAATCTGGAAGCGAAGATCAGAAGGATCGACGAGTTGGACAAGACCATGGAGGAGCCGAGCTTCTGGGAGGATGCGGAGAAATCCACGAGACTCGTGAAGGAAGCGAAAAACCTGAAAGATACGGTCGCAGAGTACAACAAGCTCCAGAATCAGTACGAAGAGATCGGTCTGATGATCGAGATGGGGTATGAGGAAAATGATCCGGAGATCGTTCCGGAGATCCAGGAGATGCTCGACGAGTTCACATCTGAGCTCGACGCACTCCGTCTCCGCACACTTCTCACAGGGGAGTACGATAACAACAACGCGATCTTAAGACTGAATGCTGGAGCGGGCGGAACAGAGTCCTGTGACTGGTGCAGCATGTTATACCGTATGTACTGCCGCTGGGCAGAGAGAAAAGGGTACCAGGTGGAGGTACTCGACTTCCTGGACGGCGAGGAAGCCGGAATCAAGTCGGTTACGATCCAGATCAACGGAGAGAATGCGTTCGGTTACTTAAAGTCCGAGAGAGGTGTACACCGCCTTGTAAGGATCTCTCCGTTCAACGCCAACGGAAAGAGACAGACATCCTTCGTATCCTGCGATGTAATGCCGGATATCGAGGAAGACCTTGATATCGAGATCAATCCGGATGATTTAAGGATTGATACCTACCGTTCCAGCGGTGCCGGTGGACAGCACATCAACAAGACATCCTCCGCGGTCCGTATCACCCATATCCCGACTGGCGTTGTTGTACAGTGCCAGAATGAGCGTTCCCAGTTCCAGAACAAGGACAAGGCGATGCAGATGTTAAAGGCAAAGCTGTATATGTTAAAGCAGCAGGCAAACGCGGAGAAGCTCTCCGACATCCGCGGCGATATCAAAGATATCGGATGGGGAAGCCAGATCCGTTCCTATGTACTCCAGCCGTACACGATGGTAAAAGACCACCGGACCGGCTTCGAGAGCGGAAACGTAAATGCGGTGCTCGACGGCGGACTCGACGGCTTTATCAGTGCCTACCTGAAGTGGGAGAGCCTTGGACGGCCGCAGGTGAAGGGCGGACAGGACGTAGAATAGAAAGAGACGGGAATGCCGTGAGGCGGAACTGTTATCATGAAAAAAGCGTATCAAAAGATGTGATAATACATCGGTTGATACGCTTTTTCTATATGCTTCTGTATCATAGATGCCCCCGGCAGGAATATTTCATGCCGAGGGCTGGGAACGGGTATAGAAATTATAGTCGACAGGAAGAAAGCTTCATGTCTTCAAGGAATGGAGTGGTCAGCTCGCTATTAGCGATTAGTCCCTGATATAGGTTCTGTCGTTTACAATAATCGTATCATAATCTACGATCGTCAGATTACGTGAATTGGAGGAATCGCGGTATTTTGTATTGCTGACTTTAGAGAAGTTGTATATATGGGTATCTCCGTCGGTATCATAGTAGAATGCCGCAATAGAATCGCCGGCACCGAGCATAAACTCAAAGTAATCTTCTCTGTTCTCGTCGTTGATCCGGAAGGTTCCGACCATATCCTCGTTTGTGTAAACAGTATTGTCAGATGTGCTGTTATCAGCAGCGGTATTGTCGTTGGAACCGGATTCATTCTGCATATCTTTCGCAAATCTTAACTGTACGGAATTGCCGATGGTCCAGGCGCCTTCTTTGTTTACTGTATAGCCGTCCGGGGTTGTTGTATCCGCGTACATATATCCGTTTGAATCAAATGCGTAGCATTCGTAGATGCCATCTTTATTTCCATCCAGCCATTTCCACTGGGATACCGGGTAGGAGCCGTTGTCTTCCTGCCACCACCAGCCTGTGGTGTTCTGTACCCATTGTCCTGCGAAAGCAGTCATTCCCATAGAAGCAGCCATTGCTGCGGTAAGCGCGAGAGTCATAAATTTCTTTTTCATAGTGAAACCTCCTGAATTTTTTGGTTGGTTATGATTTCCTTTTGATGATCTAAGTATATCAGAGAAATGTGATTAAGCTGTGAATACTTTGTGGTGAAACCTTGAGGAATCTGTGGCGGAGGTGTGTCAGGAAGAAGAGGAAAATCAGGCAGGGAGAGGTGAAATGGTAAAGGTGCAGGAAGAGAAAATTTTGTTGACAGGAAATTGCAATATGTAGAAAAAGAAAAGGCACCTTCGCCAAGTCAGTGAAGATGCCCTCAATTGCAGATTGTAGAAGCTTATAGTAAATACTAAAAACATATTGTCAACATCTGCGGTGTATTTAGGTGGAAGGTTAATGCTTAATCGTACACTTCTCAGTGCTCCGCTCATGGCGTAAAACACCCTTACTATCTGTGCAATAATAGTAATCGTCAGCGTCTTTTATGTTCTTTTTATTTTTCTGGATCGTACCGTTTTCGTTGATAAGGTATTCCTGATCCTTGTATGTAACGGCTTGGTACTTTGTATCCTCATCAGCTGTCAGACGTAAACCGTTCATATAGATATATCCGTCTGAGATACCGGTTTCGCCGACACCTCTTGGAGAACCATTAGACTTAAAGCTGAAGGTATATGTGGAACCATCAAGGCTGATGGTAGTTGTACCTGTTTTTGCAGCGCCACTGTCGGAAAGGTATAATAATTTTTTGGTGTCGGAATCCATATTTTTGATGGTATCGATGGAATCAACTTCAGAAGAAATCTTGGTGATTTTAGAACCATCGTATGTAAGAATTCTTAATCCCGTGAGCATCTCTCCGTCCTCGTTGAATAAGTAGGATTTTCCATCGATTGTTTTAGCAACTCCAACTTCGCCGTCGGCAGTAGGAATAGTGATCTCGCCCTTGGAGTTTGCATAATACCAATGAGTCGTACCATTTTCATGGTCATTGCTGTTTAACTCTTTAGACGGAACAGCCTGGAACCAACCGGTATGAAGCTTCGGTTCCTCTTCATCACCGTAATATTTCCAAGTACCCTTGTCGCTGTTGTGTACCCAGGAATCCTGAGCAACACCTCTGTCATCGAAGGTGTATTTTACATTGCCGATGGTCTTCTCTGTGCTGACGGTCTTCTTACCGTTGGAAGCGAAGTAGAAGTGGTAAGTCGGCTCGTTATCGTCCTCGTTGTCATCGTCCTTAACGCTGATGTATACCCAGGCGTTTGTAACGAGACTTCCGTCGCCTTCCGAGTCACCGTAGTATGTAGCTGTTGCCCAGTCGGAATCATCGGAGATATTCTCACCGGCAGCTGTGATCCAGCCTGTGAGCATTCTTCCATACATATCAAACGCGAACTTCTTTCCGCCGATATCAGCGATCTTTACAGTATCGCCTGTTGTGCGGAGCGCACGTCCATTATTGTCGAAGTAGTACCAGCTTGCGTCGCCGACTTTATCGTCACCCTGCCAACTCGGGTTTTCAAGGAAACGCCAGCCGTTCTTTAACATCTGGCCGCCGTTTCTTAAGTAGTAGTAGTTTCCGTTGTCCTCAAGAAGTGTGTTGCGGACCATATATCCGTCAGAGCCGAGATAGTAAGACTCGCCGTTGTCAGATCTCCACGCGCTTGTCACGTTGTTGCCATTATTGTCAGTGTAGACCCATTCGCTGTTTACGGACTTCCAAGCAGCAAAAGAACTGAATGAAGCACCCAGAGCGAGAACTGCGGATGCGGAAAGTACTGCCAGGCAGAAATTTTTCTTTCTCATTTAATTTTCCTCCTCATAGAAATTGTAACAGCAGCCAGATCGTTGTTTTCACGGCTGCTGAAAATTCTCAAATTGTTTACATATTCTATTATACCAGAATTCCGATTTATGACAATGGTATTTTCCCTTCAACTTGTGGTAAATGTGTGGCAGGGGAATTACAAATTGTTTAAGAAAAACGTACGGATCAAACTTTATGATGAAAGTGATCGATCCGTACGTTTCGTAGCTCCTATTTTATGATTTCAGGTAATCCGACGCGTCCTTTAAGAAGCTGGCGATGATCAGCAGGATCACGAACGCTACCGGGAACGCCGCGATGATGGACACGCTCTGCAGGTTCGCCATGGAGCTGTCGGAAAATACAAGCGCCATTGGCAGCAGGATCAGCATGATCGCCCAGAAGGCCTTTACGGCGTTGTGGGGCTCCTCATCGCCTGTGATCTGGCGGTAGGTGTAGGAGGAAGCCACAAGGGCGATGGAGTCGAAGCTGGTGGCGTAGAAGGCTACCATGGCAACGATCAGAAGCACAAGGACAAGTGGCGCAAGCGGCAGTGTCTGGATGATGGAGATGATCGTTGTGTAGAGATCATTTCCGGCGGCGTAGATCGCCATCACGTCAAGTTTTCCGCTCACCTGGAGTCCGAGGCTGTAGTTTCCTAAAATAATGAAGCTCAGGCAGGTGGCGCTGACGCAGCAGGCATATCCGCCGAGGATCGTCTGCCGCACCGTTCTTCCGCGGGAGATGGATCCGATAAAGAACGGAGATGCCACGCACCACACCATCCAGTAGGCCCAGTAGAAGATCGTCCATGTCTGCGGGAAGGAAGTGGTCCGCTGCGGGTCTGTGAAGGTTGCGAGGCCGAGGAAATTCTGAGCAAGATTTCCGACAGCCGCAAAGCCTGTCTCCAGAATATACCGTGTCTCACCGCCGAGGAACAGCACATATGCGAGCAGGGCAAAGAACAGATACATGCAGGACTTTGCAAGAAGGGAGATCCCCTTCATGCCGTGGAGCAGGGCATATGTGTAGAAGACGCAGGTGACGCCTAAGATCGCGATCGTTATCCATTTGGAGGATGGAAGGTGGAACAGGGTCGTCAGTACCTGGGACATCAACGGAGTCGCCAGTGCAAATGTCGTTGTGGTTCCTGCGAGGAGCGCAAAGAGCGCCAGAAGGTCGATGAGCTTTCCGGAAATCCCATCTACCTTGTTTCCGAGCAGCGCGCGGCAGGCTTCTGAATATTTCTGCTTATGACAGCCTCTCACATGAAGCATAAAGCCGAAGGAGACGGCGAGTACCAGATAGAATGCCCACGGGATCGGACCCCAGTGGAACAGCGGGTAGGTGCTGGACCAGGTCTGCATGGAACCGAGCTCTGCGATATGCGGATCGTTCGCGTAAAGGATCCATTCACAGAAGGAGTAAAACAGGATATCGGCTGCGAGTCCGGAGGTGAACATCATGCTCGCCCAGACGAAGAGGGGATATTTTGGCTTTTCATCCGGTTTCCCGAGGCGGATCGTACCGAATCTGGAAAATGCCAGATACAGGGATAGCAGGAAGACAAAGAGACCGACGGCAAGATAGAACAGGCCGAAGGTATCGCCAAGGATAAAACGGATCGTGTCGAGAACGCTCTTTGATGCATCCGGCATCAGGATGAAGCAGACACAGAGCGCCAGGATTGCAAGAAACGGTACGATCACAGTGACCCAGTCGATCCGGTCTTTTAATGGTGTTTCGGAATTTTTGGAACTCATAATTTGAAACCTCCTACGATGTTCAAAAATTAAATATTTATCAAGATATTGAACATTATAGCACTGTAGGAGGGAGAATGCAAGGGGAAATGATACGATTCTGCCACGGCCACTGTATTATACAACCCTTTCAGTTCAGAATTTGCCCGCCTCCCTGCACGGGAACAAGGACCCGGCGTCAGTTCGGATCATGGGAGAATGGAATGTTTGCGTTTTTCCCTGCGATTCGGATAAAATTGATCGTCAGGAATGTCACACAGAGTATCCAGCCGAGACCGGAAAAGAGAGCAACCGCGGTGAGCCCCATCTTTCCGATCATGATGGCGGAACAGATCGCACGGAAAATAATGTGTAGGGTTGTTCCGCAGAAGGCGATGACCATGTAACCCTGTCCTTTAAAGTATCCCATGTAAGCACTTCCTGTAAAGCAGAATATATAGAAAACAGAGATCAGTCTTATATAACTGTTTCCGTAATAGAGAGCCAGCTCGTCTGAAGAACTCAAAAACAGCCGGAGTGCAGGATTGGAACCAAAGAACATGAAAAGGGAGATCACCACACAGACCGTCCAGTTTAACATCAGCCCCCAAAATAGACTTTTTTTCACCCGGTCATGATTTCCAGCCCCAAGATTCTGGGAGACCATGACGGAGACCGCATTTCCTCCGCTGTCACCGAAGGAATTCGCGAATCCCTCAATGCGGGTCGCTGCCGTATAGGCAGCGATTCCCGGTGTTCCGAGTGTATTGACACTGCCCTGAACAAGAATCTTTCCGATATACAGGCTGGAGGCCTGAAGCGCCGAGATGAGACCGTAGCGCAGAGTGTGGATCATAAGATCCTTATGAGCACCAATATCTTCTCTGCGGCAGAGCAGTCCCGGATAAGTATCCCGCAGATACAGAAAACAGCAGATTGCGGAGAAAAACTGTGACAGGATCGTGGACGCGGTCAGAGAAGCGTGGAACTTACAGAGAATGGAAAAGAATTCGTTCCGGTCGCGGAACGCCTGTTGACACTTTACAGGGAGGCGGAGGAGATACCGAGAAGAAAGAAAAGTCCGCTTCTGCGGGTCAGCACAGTGAACAGCATTGCTTTTTATCTGATGCCGGCTGTATTGAAAGAAATGATGTCCGCTCGGGACACCTGCAGCATTGAATTTAAGACGGGGCGTTCTTCTGATATTTATGGGTATGTGGAAAATGGAAGTGTTGATGTGGCTCTGGTCTCGGATCTTTTAAATTCCAGAAGAATAGTTCCGTTCCCGGTGTTCAGGGAGCCGTTCGTGTTTGCCGGTGGTGAGAGCTGGAGAGAAACGGGGCGAGTGACTCCGGATATGCTGGATCCGGAAGAACAGATCCGGCTGCCGTGGAATCCGGAATATGATATCTGGCACAGCCGATGGTTTCCGCTGGATGCAAATCCGAGTCTCACAGCGGATAAGATGGAATTTCTGGAATACTTTCTGAATGGAAAAAAATGGGCGGTGATCCCGCTTCTTGTTGCAAGGCGATTCAAGAGACAAGACGTGTGGATCTGTCCGATGGAAGGCGGACCGGAGGACATGACGATCTATGGACTCACAAAAGAGAACCGGATGGATGATCAGATCCGAAGATTTTTTCAGTGTGTGAGAGAAGAACTGCAGATGATCGATGGGATAGAACTGTTTTCAGGAAGATAAAGAGAGATTCTGGTCGTTCAGAAAAATTTACAATTAAATTTCAGACAGGAAAAAGAGCCCGGCCACCGGAACATACCCCAGGATTCCGGTGCGGGCCCTTTTTCAAGAGTTACAATCTATGATCCCAAATTGGATCTTACAGGAAGTTCATAAATGTCGTAATAATAAGTGCATTGAAGAAATCGATGAACAGACTTCCTACTAACGGCACTACGAAGTATGCGGTCGGAGCCGGACCATACTTTGCGGTGATCGCCTGCATGTTTGCCATAGCGTTCGGTGTAGCACCCATACCAAATCCACAGAAGCCGGATGTCATAACGGCTGCGTCGTAGTTCTTTCCGAGAAGGTTGAATACTACGAAGTAAGCGAAGATTGCCATGAGAACTGTCTGTGCCGCAAGCATTACGATCATCGGAAGTGCAAGCTCTGCAAGCTGCCATAACTTTAATCCCATCATTGCGAGACCAAGGAATAAGGAAAGAGAGAAGCTTCCGATCGTGCTGATCTCTTCCATCGGCATATCTTTGTGGGTTGCGTCAACAATGTTACGGATGATAGCAGCAACAACCATTGCTCCGATGTAGCTCGGGAATGTCATTAACTTGTTAAGGAATAAAGAAACGATCGTGCCGGCACCGATTGCGATTGCAAGGTATAATGCGCTGTCCAGGAATCTTCTGGAATCGATCGCGCCGGTAACTTCGTTCTTATCAACTGTAACCTCATCACTGCCGGTAGCAGTCTCTGTGGACTTTAAGTTCAGGGAATGGATACGACGGTAAGCGAGCGGTCCGCCGATCATACAGCCGGCAACAAGACCGAAGGTTGCGGATGCGATCGCAACCGCGTTAGCGCCTGCAACACCAGCTTCCTCAAGAACCGGTCCGAATGCACCTGCGGTACCATGTCCGCCGACCATCGGGATGGAACCAACCGCAAGACCAAGTCTCGGGTCGAGATGGAAAGCACCGGCAAGTACAGCGCCAAGGCCATTCTGAAGAGCAACCATGATAATGGAAACTAACAGGAATAAGAGTACCTGAACGCCGCCCTTCTTTAAGAGACGGAAACATGCGGTGTAACCAACACTACAGAAGAATACAGTCATGAAGAAGGACTGTAAAGTGTTGTCGAAAGAGATTTCGAGGATTCCTGCGGATCTTAAAATCAGGTGAACAACTGCGTAAACAACGCCGCCGACAACCGGCTCAGGAATACAGTATTTTGTTAAGAATGGGATCTTGCTTACAAGGAAACGTCCAAGAAGCAGAACGAGAGCAGCAACTGCGACTGCCTGATACATGTTAAGTTCAATTTGTAACATAGTTTTTTATACCTCCATACCTTTTATGGTCAGAGTATAAGAATGTTCCTTCAAAAAAAATCATAAAGTTACAAAAAGTTACAAAAATTACTTAACAAAAAATTGTAAATTCTTAACAAGATTTCTACATGTAATAGTTGAAAACATGTGAAAAGTTCTGAACCCACAAAAAATACGCCGAAAAAAGATATTCCGGCGTATAGAAATTAATATGTTTTAGCGCTCTGCTTCCAGCATCAGTCCGTCAATAAACTTTTTGATGCTGACCTTCCCTCCTGAGGAGCGCTTTCCTCTGAGATAGTCCATCTCCGCCTTCACATCCTCAAAGGAGAACAGGGTTCCGGAGTACAGGGTGTAGGTCTCGTTCATGAAATCCTCGATTCCCATATGGGCGATATTGGACATTCCGGCTGCGATGGTACGGCGGATCCGCTGCTCCATATTTTTCGGGGAATCACTGACCGCCTCGCACATCTGCGACACACTTAAATTGGATACAGGAATATGATTCTCGTGAAGATATTCGCAGATCTTTATGATATCCGGACATCCTTTTTCTCCGGACATGCCGACGCGGTTTAAGATGTATTTTAATTTCCTGCCGTAGTCATCTGATTCCGGCTTCGTTCCCTTTGGCATATGGTCGATCTCGTTCATGAACATCCGGCGGATATTCGCCAGAGTGTGTTCATTTGTGATCTGCTGTTCCACATTTTTTAATACGGAACGGACCTCGATCAGGTTGATCGGCTTGCTGATAAAGAAGTCGATCCCGGCGCTGTAGGCCTTGCTGATCAGCTCCTTGGCGGACACCTGGGAGATCATAATACATTTGACCGTGGTGTTCACAGCCCGCAGCTCCTTTACAAATTCAACGCCGTCCTTTACCGGCATGAAAAAGTCGACGAGGACAACATCAGGCTTTGCCCGCAGCACGTCGGACAGGTTTGCTGGCTCTCCGCCGCAATCGCCGCAGATTTCTCCGAGTCCCTGTGTCTCGATGATGTCTTCTAAAATGTTGATGACGGACAGGTCGTCTTCTACTATATAGATTCTCATAATTCTTCCTCCACAAGGGAAGCCGCCGGAATCACAACGGTAAAGGCAGTTCCGCTGCCCTGCTCCGATCTCACTTCGATGGTTCCCTTAAACTGTTCCTCCACGGTCATTTTTACCCCATAAAGGCCGACACCGCGGAAGATATTTCCGGTCTTATGGTCAAATTTCGTTGAATATCCCATTTTAAAAATGTTCGGCAGATGGCGCGGTGAGATTCCCGGTCCGTCATCTGTGACACAGAAGATGTAGTTCCCGTTACGAAGGTGCTCTTCGATGCAGATCGTGCCGATCTTCCGGTCGGATTCGATGGCCTCAATGGCATTGTTGACAAGATTTTTTAACACGGCCATGAGTTCGTAGTGCTCCTCGGTCATAAAGTTGTCCGAGCATCGGAACTCCAGCTGGATATGGACATTTTTCGCCTCCAGCATATGGTAGGTGGTGTCTTCAAGGATCTTTAAGATATCCTGAAAGCTCATCCGTTTCTCATCGTATTCCTCGGAGATCTCCTCCTCAATTCCCTGAATGATCCGGATATAGTCTTTCTTGATCTCGTGGACATCCCGCGCGATGGAGAGTGACATGTGCTTCATATCATCCGGCACGTCCATCTCGTTTAACTTCTCGTAGAGCTTATAGGCGTTCGCCATGACGGATTCGATCTCCTCGGAATTCTTCCGCATGAAGTAGATCTCATTCTTTAAGCCTGTAGTCATTAAGAACAGGCGGCGGTAACGGTTCTCGTGCTCTTCGTTTTTTAAAAGAGTCCGGTAGTGACTTTCCGCCATTAAGATCAGGCTTGTGAGGAAAGTCCGGAACAGGGCGATCAGGAGAAGGTATCCGGCCTTTTCCGGTGTCATAGTGTGGAGTGAGCTCTCTGAGATACAGAGTTCCACCAGATTCGATCCAAAATCTGCAAAAAAGACCGCCGGAAATAACCGGCTGAAGGACACGGTATGTTTTCCGGGGATCATGGCGTTAAAGATGATCCCGTAGCAGAAATAGAAGACCGCGTTTGGAAATAAATTTTCCGCGGATGTTATGAGATCAGCACCGCCGTTTACCGCTGCAATCAGTCGGAACAGAAAAACGATCACTGCAGTTACCGAACAGGTCATCGTCGTGGAAAGATTTTTTCCCAGCGTCATTAAGAGGACCGGGAGCACGATAACGGAAGAAGAGATACGGAAATTATATACAAAAAGATTCCAGTAGAGCTGGGATACGAGGGCGACGATCGCTCCGATCAGAACCATGCGTTTCAGATCCCTGACGCTCTTATTTTCATTTATCATTCGGTATCCCCCTCTGTGGCTGTTCGATAAAAATCAATAATATAATGATACGTTATTGTTAAAAAAAAGTCAACGGAGCGAGGGTTAAGATATTTTTGTAAGAAGGCTCAAAATTGTGAGAAAAATAGGGCGAAACTTTATTTTTTGTGTTGTAAGATTTTCGGTATTCGATTATAATATAGTCATAGGGGACAGACACCGTAAGGGGTTTTCGGTGCTGTAAAAAACGAAAAAATGAGGAGGATACTGACATGAAACCATACCGCGAAATGTCAAAGGAAGAACTTGCATCTTTAAAGGAGCAGCTTGAGGCTGTGTACAAAGAGTATCAGGGAAAAAATTTAAGCCTGAATATGGCACGTGGCAAGCCATGTAAGGAGCAGCTCGACCTTTCCCTTCCGATGATGGATGTCTTAAACAGCTCCAGCGACTATATCTCCGCTGACGGCGATGTAAGAAACTATGGAATCCTGACCGGTATTCAGGAAGCAAAAGAGCTGATGGGAGCTATGATGGATGCTCCGGCTGAAAATATCGTTATGTACGGAAATGCCAGCCTGACATTGATGTTTGATACGGTAAGCCGTGCCTGGACACATGGTGTTTGCGGAAGCACTCCGTGGTGCAAACTCGACAAAGTAAAATTCCTCTGCCCGGTTCCGGGATATGACAGACACTTTGCGATCACCCAGTACTTCGGTATCGAAATGATCAATATTCCGATGACAGCTGATGGTCCGGATATGGATCTTGTTGAAAAATATGTAAATAACGATGAGACCGTAAAAGGCATCTGGTGCGTTCCGCTTTATTCGAACCCGTCCGGACAGTCTTATTCCGACGAAACAGTAAAGAGATTCGCAAACTTAAAGCCGGCAGCAAAAGACTTCAGAATCATCTGGGATAACGCTTACTGCGTACATCATTTACACCCGGATCATCCGGATCATATCCTTGATATCCTCTCCGAGTGTGCAAAAGCCGGAAATCCGGATATGGTATATAAGATCGGTTCCACAGCGAAGATCACATTCCCGGGCTCCGCTATCTCCGCAATCGCTACATCCAAGGCGAATATCGAAGATATGAAGAAACAGATGAACGTACAGTTTATCAGCCATGATAAGATCAACCAGCTCCGTCATGTGCGCTTCTTCAAGAACCTTGATGGAATCAAGGCTCAGATGGCAAAACATGCCGCGATCCTCTGCCCGAAATTCGAGGCGGTTGACGAGATCTTAAATAAGGAGCTCGCCGGACTTGAGATCGGTAAGTGGACAAAACCGAACGGAGGATATTTCGTTTCTTTCGATTCTCTTGATGGATGCGCGAAGGCGATCGTTGCAAAGTGTAAGGATGCCGGTGTTGTTATGACAGGCGCAGGTGCAACCTACCCATACGGCAAGGATCCGCATGACTCCAATATCCGTATTGCTCCGTCCTTCCCGACACTGGAAGATCTGAAGCTTGCAGCTGAGATTTTCTGTGTATGCGTAAAACTTGTAAGTATCGACAAGCTTCTTGCTGAATAAAGTGGGAAAAACGGCAGACAGGCTGCCGGAGAAATAAAAACTGAAATGATCGTAAAAAAAGAGGGACTGACAGCCGAATTACCGGCTGTCAGTCCTTTACTTTTTTGCGTTGGTATACTAAAATGAAAAAGACTATCGAGAAAGATAGAGGGATGGAATTATTTATGGAAGAAAAAGATATAAATCAGAAAAAGAAACCGGATGATCCGGCGGAGCAGGAGACAGGAAAGAGAAAGTCCGGTCTGGCCCGCGAGGGGATCGCTTACCTGATCTTCGGTGTCCTGACAACAGTGATCGACTATGCGATCTCAAATCTTCTATATTATATATGGAAGATGGATCCGGTTCCTGCTCAGACCATTGCGTGGGTGGCTGCGGTGCTGTTCGCTTTTGTGACGAATAAGTGGTGGGTGTTTGAGAGCCATACGCTGAATCCGGGGAAGGTATGGAGAGAATTTGTTCCATTTGTTCTCTGCCGGGTAGCGACCTTCCTGTTTAATCTCGCGGCACTGTTTGTTATGGTGGATCTCATGAAGATGGAGTTCTTTCTCTGCAAGCTTCTGATCTCAGTCGTGGTCGTGATACTGAATTATGTGTTTAGCAAGATCCTGATTTTTACGAATGACAAAAACAAATGACCGGATCAGATCTTGGAGTGCGAAATACCTTTTGCGTAGACGGAGGAGTTTTACGGTATGACAGAAATAAAAGAAATTGATGATGCAGTCCGGGAAGAAATACCAGAAAGAATCCCGGAAGCGCGTAAGAAGAAACGACGAACGGTGCCGGTGTTAAAGTCGAGAGACGGTCTTATGATCGCGTTTTTTGTCCCGGTACTCGTTATGATCTGCATATTTGCCCAGAGAGGGATCTTCCCGTTCGGCGAGAGGTGCTTTCTGAGGACGGACATGTATCATCAGTACGCCCCGTTCTTCTCAGAATTCCAGCATAAGCTGCGGACAGGCGGAAGTCTTCTGTACAGCTGGGATGTGGGAATGGGTGTTAATTTTGCGGCGCTTTACGCATATTATCTCGCAAGCCCTTTAAACTGGCTGATCCTGCTCTGCCCGAAAAAATTCATCATCGAATTCATGACGATCATGATCGTCATAAAGATCGGACTTTCGGGACTCAGCTTTGCCTGGTATTTAAAGCAGCACAGTAAAAACTGTATTCTGGGTGTCGGATTTTTCGGGATTTTTTATGCGTTGTCCGGATATATGGCGGCGTACAGCTGGAACATCATGTGGCTGGACTGCATTCTCCTCTTCCCGCTGATCGTTTACGGACTGGAGCGTCTTGTGAGGGAGCAGAAGGGAATGCTTTACTGCGTGACCCTTGGGCTTTCCATCCTGTCCAACTACTATATCTCCATCATGACCTGCCTGTTTCTGGTGCTTTATTTCATCGCGCTTCTTATTTTAGAAGAGCCGGGTCCGGTGAGAAAATACGTGGAGAGCTGCGTGAGATTTGGAATCTACTCCCTGCTTTCCGGCGGACTCGCGGCGGGAGTTCTGCTGCCGGAGATCTGTGCGCTCCAGAGCACGGCATCCGGCAACTTTGATTTCCCAAAGGCGTGGACTTCCTATTTCCCGATCTTCGACATGATCGCCCGCCATATCGGAAATGTGGAGACGGAGATCGGTCTGGACCATTGGCCGAATATTTACTGCGGCGTCGCGGTATTTCTCTTCTTTTTGCTGTATCTGGCATGTAAGAAGATCTCCGTGAAGGAAAAGGCTGTGTACTGCGGACTGCTGCTGCTCTTTTTTGCAAGCTTTTCCATGAATGTGCTGAATTTTATCTGGCATGGATTCCACTATCCGAACAGCCTTCCATGCCGACAGTCCTTCATCTATATCTTCCTGATGCTGTTTATCTGCTTCCGGGCTTATGCGCATCTGGATGAGACACCGAAAAAGTATGTTGCTGTCGCGTTCTGGGGAAGCATCTGTTTTGTACTTCTGGCAGAAAAGCTGGTGACACAGGAACATTTCCACTTTATTGTCTACTATGTGTCTATCATCTTCCTTGCGGCTTACGCGGGACTGATCTACATTTATAAAGGAGGAAGGCGGGCCTTAGCCGGCTTTCTGGCACTGGCGCTGGTCTCCATGGAGGCAGCCATCAATACAACCGTGACGAGTGTCACGACCACGAGCCGTGAATCCTACACTGCGGATAACGAAGAGGCCCGGATCTTGAAGGATTCTCTGGAACCGGCATCGGATTTCTACCGGGTGGAGAAAAAGACGAGGAAGACGAAAAACGACGGCGCATGGATGAATTTCCCGTCGGTATCCCTGTTCTCCTCAACGGCAAACGCGGATCTTTCGAAGATCTTTAAGAAGCTTGGATGCGAGTCCTCCACGAACGCCTACAGCATCACGGGCAGCACACCGCTTGTGGACAGCATCTTTTCCGTAAAATATGCGCTCTATTCCGATGCAGTGTCCAACACGGAGCTTATGATGTATTTGAGGGAGAGCGGCGGGACATATCTCTATGAGAACCTGTATACACTGCCGCTAGGCTTTGTTCTTCCTTCGGATATTGAGGAGAACTGGCAGTATGAGATGGATAATCCCGCGGAAGTACAGAATGATCTGTGTCTGGTCACAGGGGCAGACGAAGTTCTTGTAGATACAGGCGGAACAGTGAATAAAAATACGTTCACCTTCACACCGGATATGACCGGGGAATACTATGTGTTCGTTCTGAATAAGAAGGTGAAGAACGTGAAAGCGGATCTGCCGTCGGGTTCAAAGTCATTTGGCAATGTAGACCGCGGATATCTTCTGGAACTCGGAACCCTGTCTCCGGGATATGAAGTGAAGCTCACGGCAGATGAGGCGGGGGAGCAGTTGAATGCCATTGCCTATCGGTTCTCCGAGGATGCCATGATTCAGGTCTATGACCGTCTGAACCGGATGCCGATGCATCTGACGAGCTGGAAGGATACGAAGCTTTCCGGAACTGTAACTGCTGACCGGGCTGGAATGCTCTTCACATCGATCCCCTTCGATAAGGGCTGGACTGTGAAGGTAGACGGGCAGAAGGTGGAGACGAGGAAAGCGTTCGGCGCATTCCTCGCCATCGATGTGGGCGCAGGGGACCATGTGATCGATTTTTCTTATTTCCCGGAGGGATTAAAGCCCGGCGTCCTGATCACAGGCGGATCGATCGTGATCCTGATCTTTTTATGGTTTTTGCGCAGAGAGATGGAGAGGCGGAGAGATCGAGCACGGATGCTCAGGATCCGGAGAATGCAGCGGGAATCAGAAGAACGTGTGGATGAAGAAGGATTTGAAGAGATTCCGGAGATTGATGAAGAACCGGAAGAGAACTTAAATGAAATGGAGAAACCGGATTCCGAAATTCCCGACATGCCGGAATCGGAGAAACATATAGATCATAAAAAACAGACAACGGAGGAACAGACATGAAACTTTGGGGCGGAAGATTTACGAAGGAAGAGAACCAGTTAGTACACAATTTTAATGAATCCATCTCCTTCGATCAGAAATTTTACAGACAGGATATCGCAGGCAGCATCGCCCATGTGACGATGCTCGCGAAACAGGGGATCCTCACAGAGGAAGACCGTGACGCGATCATTGCCGGCTTAAAGAGTATTCGTGAAGATATCGACAACGGAACCTTAAAAATCACAACGGAATCCGAGGATATCCATTCCTTCGTTGAGGCGAACCTGATCGAACGGATCGGAGATGCCGGAAAGAGACTCCACACCGGGCGAAGCAGAAATGATCAGGTCGCTCTCGATATGAAGCTCTACACAAGAGATGAGATCGATGAGACAGATGTCCTGTTAAAGGGACTTCTTAAGGTTCTCTTAAAACTTATGGAGGAAAATCTCCACACCTACATGCCGGGATTTACCCATCTTCAGAAAGCACAGCCGGTAACTCTGGCTCACCATGTAGGTGCTTACTACGAGATGTTCCGCCGTGACAGGGGACGTCTTGCAGATATCAGAAAGCGCATGAATTACTGCCCATTAGGATCCGGTGCCCTTGCCGGAACCACATACCCGTTAGACCGCGAGTACACAGCAGAGCTTTTAGGCTTTGACGGACCAACCTTAAACAGCATGGATTCCGTATCCGACCGGGATTACCTCATTGAGCTTCTGGCAGCACTCTCCACGATCGCCATGCATTTAAGCCGTTTCTCCGAGGAGATCATCATCTGGAACAGTAACGAGTACCGTTTTGTTGAGATGGATGATTCTTACAGCACAGGAAGCAGCATTATGCCGCAGAAAAAGAATCCGGATATCGCGGAGCTGATTCGTGGAAAGGCCGGCCGTGTCTATGGTGCCCTGATGTCCATGCTGACAGTCATGAAGGGAATCCCGCTGGCATACGATAAGGACCTTCAGGAAGACAAAGAGCTGACTTTTGATGCCATCGACACCGTGAAAGGCTGCCTCTTGCTCTTCACAGGTATGGTATCTACGATGACATTCCGCAAAGATGTGATGGAAGCCAGCGCAAAGAACGGCTTTACGAATGCCACAGATGCTGCGGACTACCTTGTAAACCACGGCGTTCCGTTCCGTGATGCCCACGGGATCATCGGACAGCTGGTGCTTCTCTGCATCAACGAGAACAAGGCATTGGATGACCTGACTCTGGAGCAGTTCAAGTCCATCAGCCCGGTATTCGAGGAAGATATTTACGATGCGATCTCCATGAAGACATGCGTGGAGAAACGCGTGACCATCGGCGCTCCGGGTGCGGAGGCGATGAAGAAAGTCATTGAGGTTTATAAGAAAGAACTGAACGCTTAAAGTTGACATTGCAGAAAAAGGCTTTCGGACCACTGAAAAATGTTTACATTTTCTCAGTGGTTTGAGAGCCTTTTTCTATAAGGGCGACGCCCGACGCTTCTTGTCGGATGCGCAGCATCCGGCAAGAAGAGAACAATGTCAACAAATCAGAATAACGAACACAGCCGCCAAGGACGATACCCCAAATATCGTTCCAAGGCGGCTGTGCGTTTTAAATATCGCGTTATAATATAATGAGAAGAAAGTTTCGGGAAGAGTTGGTGCGGCTCTTCCTTCCATTAGAGTATTATAACATGGTTTGTCAGGAAAGTAAAATGGTTATGAGTAAATAAAAAGTGACAAATTATAATATTAAATATTAATAAAACTTAATATTTTGGAACGTCCAGGCATATAGGGCGCAAAATACCGTTTGTGCCCAAAATCGTAAGATGGTTTGATAGAATTGTAAAAGCGTCCCTGTTTTGATATAATAAATATAAATATTAACATTTTGGAACGAAACAGCATGAAATGAAGATGCTCACGCAAAAAAGATATCGAACATGTTGGTGTTGCGGCACAGAAAGGAGAATAGAACATGACGTTTCTTGAAATTGAAGCGTTTTTGAAGATCGCCCAGTGCGGAAGCTTTTCTGCGGCGGCAGAAAAATTATATATCACACAGCCGGCTCTCGGCCGTCGGATCCGCGCACTGGAGGAAGAACTGGGCTATTCCCTGTTTATCCGGAATAAAGGAGTCCGTCATGTGGAGCTGACAAGACAGGGGAGAGCCTTTGTTGGAATTGCACACCGCTGGCAGGCACTTTGGAATGAGACTCAGGAGGAAGCATTGCTGAGCAATGAGAAGAGTTTTTATGTGGCCAGTGTCGGAAGCCTCCTTGCATTCATGCTGCCAACGGTGTTTCAGGAATTTATAAGGAATACGCCGGAATGCAGCCTCCATGTGACGACACTTCATTCGAGTGAAGCTTACAGCTATGTAAACAACAAGACGGTGGACATCGCCTTTATCACGGATCCGATGTATTCGTCACAGGTAAAGACGGAGGTATTATTTAAGGAAAAACTGTGCCTGATAGTGGGAAAAGATCTGAATCTTCCCCACAACATCAAAGTCTCAGAGCTGGATCCGCGCCGGGAAATCCGGACACAGTGGGATCAGAATTTTGACACCTGGCATAACTATTATTTCAACAGCGCGGCAGTTCCACAGGTTTATCTGGATGAGATGGGATTTTTACAGTATTTCACCCAGAACGGTGATAACTGGGCGTTTCTTCCGATCTCTGTCGCAAAAAGCATCTTAAAGACGACGCCGGTATCGATCCATGAACTCGATGTGGAGCCGCCAAGCAGAACGCTCTACTATCTGTACCGGACGGAGGACCAGTCCCCATATCAGAAGCCTCTTCTGGAAATATGCAGACGGAAGCTTGCAAATGAAAAGGGGATCACATTGATGGATCCGATCCTGAATGCATGATCATATTATACAACAACAGGGGCTGCCATTGACAGCCCCTGTTGTGCATTTTATTTATGATCAGCGCTTGTTGCTTGCTCTCCAGATATGCATCTTCTCAGCCTCTGCGATCAGCTGGTCGCGGAACTGCGGGTGCGCTACGGAGATGATCGCTTCGGTCTTCTGCCATGTGGAGAGACCTTTTAAGTTTACTTTACCGTACTCAGTAACGAGATAGTGGATATTCGCACGGGTATCGGTTACGATGGAGCCAGGAGCCAGAGTCGGAACGATTCTGGACTCTAAGGTGCCGTCCTTCTTCTTGAAAGTGGAGGAGCAGCAGATGAAGCTCTTTCCGCCCCTGGAAAGGTAAGCGCCCAGAACGAAGTCGAGCTGTCCGCCGGCTCCGCTGATGTGCTTGATTCCTGCGGACTCTGCGTTTACCTGACCGAAGAGGTCAAGGTCAACAGCGTTATTGATGGACATGAAGTTGTCAAGAGCAGAGATCGTGCGGACATCGTTCGTGTAGTCTACCGGTGCGGACATACACTCCGGGTTCTTATTTAAATAGTCATATAATTTCTTTGTACCTGCGCCGAATGCGTATACCTGACGGCCTTTGTCGATATTCTTTCTTGCGCCAGTGATCTTTCCGGCGTTTGCGATATCCACGAATGCGTCAACATACATCTCAGTATGAACGCCGAGATCCTTTAAGTCAGATTTCGCGATCAGAGCGCCGACCGCGTTCGGCATTCCACCGATACCAAGCTGTAAGCATGCGCCGTCCGGGATCTCCTCAAGGATCAGCTTTGCGACAGCCTCATCGACATCGCTTGCAGCAGCAGCGCCGCCCATCTCAGCGATCGCCGGGTTGTCACCTTCCACGATCATGTCAACGTGAGAGATATGAACGCCCTCTTCAGTGCCGCCGAAGCATACCGGCATATTCTCGTTCACTTCCACGATAACGACCTTGGAAGTCTCGCAGACAGCCGCCATATGGGAAGCGTTCGGTCCGAAATTGAAGAAACCGTGCTCGTCCATCGGGGAAACCTGGAATACAGCTACGTCCGGCTTAGTCTGGGATTCTCTGTAATATCTTGGAAGCTCAGAGTAACGGATCGGAGCATAGTAGCTGAAGCCCTGCGCGATCGCTTTTCTCTCGATACCGCCCATATGCCAGGAGTTCCAGGTCATATGTTCTGCCGGATTCTCAATCTTGAAGATCTCCGGCACCCACATTAAGATACCGCCGCGGAAGTTTACGTCTGTTAATTCCGGAAGTCTTTTCGCAATCGCCTTGTCGACAGCAACCGGTGTCGCTGTTGTCCAGCCATAATCGACCCAGTCACCGGACTTGATTACAGAAGCTGCCTTCTCTGCGGAAACCAGCTTTTCCTGATACATCTGTTTGAAATCCATTTTCAATACCCTCTCTTTGTAACCATAAAAATATAGTAGCAATATATCGCGCGAGTTTTCTGTTTTCGTTGACACGAAAGCAGGAAGCACAGGGCGCTCGCCCTATGCCGGCACATATGGAAAGGCTTATGCAAACGGATCCGCAGCACTTGTTTCCATATAGACCGCCGCACGGACAGACTATGAGATTATTTTAACATTTTCCGGGTGTAAGGTCAATAATTCCGGGAAAAAGCTTCGTAAATGTTCGCAAAACATGACGAAGCGCCAAAACACCGCATCAAAGCAAAAAAGTAACTTTTGTACGAAAGGATAAGGAAACTTTCTAATTTGTTTAGAAAAATTATATAAAAAGCTTTTGAGAATTATTTGACACAAAAACGGTTTGGTGATATTATTAGTTATACATAATATACTGCCTTGCTTGTGAAAAATTATATGGTGTAGAGCATGGCAGCGGTATAATGAGGAGGAAAAGAAAATGGCAAAGAAAATTGTACTGGCAGGTGCATGCCGTACCGCAATCGGAACAATGGGTGGCGAATTAAGTACAATCCCGGCTCCGGAACTTGGCGCAATCGTAATTAAAGAGGCTTTAAAGAGAGCTGGTGTAGCTCCGGAAGCTGTTGATCAGGTTTACATGGGTTGTGTAATCCAGGCTGGTCAGGGACAGAACGTAGCTCGTCAGGCTACATTAAAAGCTGGTCTCCCGATCGAAGTTCCGGCAGTTACGATCAACGTAGTTTGCGGTTCCGGTCTTGAGGCTGTTAACATGGCAGCTGAGATGATCCTTTCCGGTGACGCTGATATCGTTGTTGCAGGTGGTATGGAGAACATGTCCATGGCTCCGTATGCTATGATGAAAGGCCGTTACGGATACCGTATGGGCAATGCTACCTTAGTTGATACAATGGTTAACGATGCTCTCTGGGATGCATTCAACAACTACCACATGGGTATCACAGCTGAGAACATCTGCGATCAGTGGGGTCTTACAAGAGAAGAACTGGACAAGTTCGCTGCAGTAAGCCAGCAGAAGGCAGAGGCTGCTCAGAAGTCCGGCGCATTCAAGGACGAGATCGTTCCGGTAGAAGTTAAGAAGAAAAAAGAGACAGTTATCGTAGATACAGATGAAGGCCCGCGTCACGGAACAACGGTTGAGACACTCGGCAAGTTAAAACCGGCATTCAAGAAAGACGGCGGCTTAGTTA
The DNA here is from genome assembly GCF_003435225.1 of Clostridium sp. AF28-12. NCBI lineage: Bacteria > Bacillati > Bacillota > Clostridia > Eubacteriales > Clostridiaceae > Clostridium > Clostridium sp. AF28-12. The sequence goes on from NZ_QWGJ01000009.1 coordinate 92,512, forward strand.
CAGCTGGTAACTCTTCAGGAATCAACGACGGTGCAGCAGCAGTTGTTGTTATGAGCGAAGAGAAAGCTAAAGAGCTCGGTGTTAAGCCGATGGCTACATGGGTTGCCGGTGCTCTCGGCGGCGTAGATCCGAAGATCATGGGTATCGGACCGGTTGCAGCTACAAGAAAAGTTCTCAAGAGAACAGGCATGGAGATCAAAGACTTCGATATCATCGAGGCTAACGAGGCATTCGCTGCACAGTCTGTAGCAGTAGGCAAAGAGCTTGGCTTTGACCTTAACAAGTTAAACCCGAACGGCGGCGCGATCGCTCTCGGACACCCGGTAGGAGCTTCCGGATGCCGTATTCTCGTTACACTTCTTCATGAGATGGAGAAGGCAGATGCTAAGAAGGGTCTTGCAACTCTTTGCATCGGCGGCGGAATGGGCTGTGCTACAATCGTAGAGAGAGACTAATCTGATCTGGGGCATAGACAAAATCTGAGGAGAACAACGATATGGGTTTTGTAAAATATGAGCAGGACGGTTTTGTTGGTGTTATCACCATCAACCGTCCGGAGGCTTTAAATGCGTTAAATACAGAGGTTATTCAGGACCTTGATGCTGTTCTTGACAGCATTGATCTTGGTACAACAAGAGTGCTGGTTGTGACCGGCGCAGGTGAGAAATCCTTTGTTGCCGGTGCGGACATTGCTGCAATGAGCACGATGACTGTACAGGAAGCACGTGAATTCAGTAAAGCTGGAAACGATGTTTTCCGTAAGCTGGAGACACTTCCGATCCCGTCGATCGCTGCTGTCAACGGCTTTGCACTTGGCGGTGGAAATGAGCTTGCAATGAGCTGCGATATCCGTTACTGCTCCGAAAACGCTATATTCGGACAGCCGGAGGTTGGTCTTGGTATTACTCCGGGATTCGGCGGAACCCAGCGTCTCGCAAGACTGATCGGAACCGGAAAGGCAAAGGAAATGGTATATGCCGCTGTCAATATCAAAGCTGACGAGGCATACCGGATCGGCCTTGTAAACGGTGTATGTGCGAAGGAAGAGCTTATTCCGACAGTTATGAAGCTGGCAAAGAAGATCGCCTCCAACGCACCGATCGCTGTCAGAAATTCCAAGGAGTCCCTGACAGACGGTTACCTTTCCGACCTTGACCACGCAATCTCTATCGAAGAGAAATATTTCTCCGAGTGCTTTGAGACTGAGGATCAGAAGGAAGGAATGAAGGCGTTCCTCGAGAAGAGAAAAGTGGACGGCTTCAAAAATCGATAAGATTACATAACATTGTTGCATATATAAGGAGATAAAATCATGAAAGTTGGTATTATCGGCGCAGGAACCATGGGTTCCGGTATTGCACAGGCATTCGCACAGACTGAAGGCTATGAGGTAATGCTCTGCGACATCAATGAAACATTTGCAGCGAACGGAAAGAAGAAGATTGCCGCTGGATTCGAGAAGAGAATCGCAAAAGGCAAAATGACTCAGGAAGAGGCTGACAAGATCCTTAACAAGATCACAACTGGTGTGAAAGATATCTGCGGCGATTGTGACCTCGTTGTAGAGGCTGCGATCGAGAACATGGAGATCAAAAAGCAGACATTTAAAGAGCTCGACGCGATCTGCAAACCGAGCTGCATCTTTGCAACAAACACTTCCTCTCTTTCCATTACAGAGATCGGCAGCGCTGTTGAGAGACATGTAATCGGTATGCATTTCTTCAACCCGGCACCGGTTATGAAGCTGGTTGAGGTTATCGCTGGCTTAAACACAAAGCCGGAAGATGTTGAAGCTGTTAAGAAGATCTCTGAAGAGATCGGCAAGACTCCGGTACAGGTAGAAGAGGCTGCAGGTTTCGTTGTAAACAGAATCCTTATTCCGATGGTCAACGAAGCAGTCGGCATTTATGCTGAGGGCGTTGCTTCCGTAGAGGGTATCGATACTGCCATGAAGCTTGGCGCTAACCATCCGATGGGACCGTTAGCTCTCGGTGATCTGATTGGTCTTGATGTTGTTCTTGCAATCATGAATGTTCTTGAGACAGAGACAGGCGATCCGAAGTATCGTCCGCATCCGCTTCTTAAGAAGATGGTTCGCGGCGGCCTTCTTGGAAGAAAGACCGGCAAGGGTTTCTACGATTACACAAAATAATCCGGAGATAGTTACCGGTATGGGAAATGCCTGACGGGGATCTGATCCCGTCAGGCAGATAACCCGATAGCGTTTACTTTTTCCACTAAATATCAGCGAAAGCAGGTTTATGAGGTAAAGAAAACGCTAAATTTATTTTTTAACTAAGATTGTGTTTTTTTTCACAATCGGAATTCTGGGCATATATGTTGGGTTATATGCCGGGAATTTTGAATCCGCAAAATGCGGGACAGGATAAACGCGGGCGGAAACCACGTTTGTCCAATGGATAGGTACATCGGAGAAATGAAGCATCCACATTTCCCTATGTTATACATGATACAATTCACAAGGAGGAACTAAAAACATGGATTTTACATTAGGTAAAGAGCATGAGATGGCGAGAACACTGTTCCACGATTTCGCCGAGAAGGAAGTCAAACCCCTTGCTCAGGAGGTTGACGAGGAAGAGAGATTCCCGGTTGAAACCGTAGAGAAGATGGCTAAAAACGGTTTCCTCGGTATTCCGGTACCGAAGGAGTATGGTGGACAGGGCTGTGATCCGCTTACATACGCTATGTGCGTTGAGGAGCTTTCCAAAGTTTGCGGTACTACAGGCGTTATCGTTTCCGCACATACATCCCTTTGCATGGATCCGATCATGACATTCGGAACAGAAGAGCAGAAGCAGAAATTCCTTGTTCCGCTTGCAAAAGGCGAGAAGTTAGGTGCATTCGGTTTAACTGAGCCGGGCGCTGGTACAGACGCTCAGGGTCAGCAGACAAAAGCAGTTTTAGACGGCGACGAGTGGGTATTAAACGGTTCCAAGTGCTTCATCACGAACGGTAAGTATGCTGATACATACATCGTTATCGCTGTTACAGGCACAGTTGAGAAACGTGGCAAAATGCAGAAAGAGATCTCCGCATTTATCGTAGAGAAAGGTACACCGGGCTTCACTTTTGGTACAAAAGAGAAGAAGATGGGTATCCGCGGATCTGCAACATATGAACTTATTTTCACAGACTGCCGCATCCCGAAGGACAACCTCTTAGGTAAGAAGGGTGAGGGCTTCAAGATTGCTATGCATACTCTTGACGGCGGACGTATCGGTATCGCTGCTCAGGCTCTTGGTCTTGCAGAGGGCGCCCTTGACAGAACAGTTGCTTACGTAAAAGAGAGAAAGCAGTTCGGCCGCACAATCGGTCAGTTCCAGAACACACAGTTCCAGCTTGCTGATATGGCAACAAAGGTAAAAGCTGCTCAGATGATGGTTTACCGTGCAGCAATGGCTAAGGCTACTCAGAAGTCCTACGGCGTAGAGGCAGCAATGGCTAAACTGTATGCAGCAGAGGTTGCTATGGAAGTAACAACAAAGGCTGTTCAGCTCCATGGTGGTTATGGTTACATCAGAGAGTACGACGTAGAGCGTATGATGCGTGATGCTAAGATCACCGAGATCTACGAAGGAACAAGTGAAGTTCAGAGAATGGTTATCTCCGGCGCACTGTTAAAATAATAATTTAACAGCTGGAAGATCATAACTATAAATGAAAATAAGGAGTGAAATACAGTGAAAATCGTTGTTTGTGTAAAACAGGTGCCGGATACTAAGGGCGGCGTAAAGTTCAAACCGGATGGAACACTTGACAGAGCAGCTATGCTCACAATCATGAACCCGGATGATAAAGCTGGTCTGGAGGCAGCTCTTCGCTTAAAAGATCAGTATGGTGCAGAAGTTACAGTAGTTACAATGGGTCTTCCGAAGGCTGAGGAAGTTCTTCGTGAGGCTATGGCTATGGGCGCTGATAACGGTATCCTTGTTACAGACCGTGTTCTCGGCGGTGCTGATACATGGGCTACATCCCAGACAATCGCTGGTGCTTTAAGAAACCTTGACTATGACCTCATCATCACAGGCCGTCAGGCTATCGATGGTGATACAGCTCAGGTAGGTCCGCAGATCTCCGAGCACCTTGGTCTTCCGGTAATCAGCTATGCTGAGGGCATCGAGATCGATGGCGATTCTGTAATCGTTAAGCGTCAGTTCGATGATAGATACATGATGTTAAAGGCTAAAATGCCGTGCTTAATTACAGCACTTTCTGAATTAAATGAGCCGCGTTACATGACTCCGGGCGGAATCTTCGATGCATACAAGAAAGAGATCACCGTTTGGGGCAGAAAAGATCTGAAAGATGTCCTTGATTCCAACCTTGGTCTTAAGGGATCCCCGACTCAGATCGCTAAGGCTTCCGACAAAGTAAGAAAGGGTGCAGGCGTTAAGGAGACAAACCTTGATCCGTCCGCAGCTGCAAATTACATTGTTGAGAAACTTACTGAGAAACATGTACTTTAATTCAAAAAAAGAAAAGTGTGGTGAAAAGTGATGAATTTAGCAGAATATAAGGGTGTATATGTCTTTGCACAGCAGGTAGACAATCAGATCAGCAGCATCGCTCTGGAGCTGATCGGTAAAGGTAAAGACCTGGCAAAAGATTTAGGAACAACTGTAACAGCAGTTTTAGTTGGTTCCAACGTAAAAGGTCTTGCAGACGAACTCGGTGAGTACGGTGCAGACAAAGTTATCGTTGTTGACGATCCGGAATTAAAGGATTACAGAACTGAGCCGTATACTCATGCGATCACAGCTGTTATCAACGAGTTCAAGCCGGACATCTTCTTAATCGGTGCTACAGCAATCGGTCGTGACCTTGGCCCGCGTGTTTGCGCACGTATCCATACAGGTCTTACAGCAGACTGCACACAGCTCGATATCGGAGATTTCCCGCTCGTAGCTATGCCGGGTAAAGAGCAGAAACATGGTCAGCTCCTTATGACCCGTCCGGCATTCGGCGGCAACACGATCGCTACAATCGCTTGCCCGGAATTCCGTCCGCAGATGGCTACAGTACGTCCAGGCGTTATGCAGAAGCTTGACCGTGAGGCTGGCAGAAAAGCTGAAATTATCGAATTCAACCCGGGCTTCACTCCGGACAACAAGTACGTTGAGATTCTCGAGATCGTTAAGGCAGTATCCGACGTAGCTGATATCATGGATGCAAAGATCCTTGTTTCCGGTGGCCGTGGAGTTGGCAGCGCAGAGAACTTCAAACTGCTTGATGACCTCGCTGAGGCTATTGGCGGTACAGTAAGCTGCTCTCGTGCAGTTGTAGATTCCGGCTGGAAGCCGAAAGATCTTCAGGTAGGACAGACTGGTAAGACTGTTCGTCCGCACGTATACTTCGCAATCGGTATTTCCGGTGCTATCCAGCACGTAGCTGGTATGGAAGAGTCTGACATCATCATTGCGATCAACAAAGATGAGTCCGCTCCGATCTTCGATGTAGCTGACTACGGTATCGTAGGCGACTTAAACAAGATCGTTCCGATGCTGACAGAGAAGATCAAAGAAGCAAAGGCTGCAGCAGCTAAATAATTTACGTGAATTGTATATACCAGGGTGAAAAGGTCTAAAGTCCGATGCAAGCTTGCTTGCAGGAGGAGTTTTGACCTTAGCACCCGCCAAAAACATGAATATATTAAAGTAGGCAGAGTGATTTTGCCGGTAGTGTTATAACAGGTGATGATCCCCGTCCGGGTTTCCGGGCGGGGATTTTTGCGTCTATATAGTCGGAAGAAAGTGCCGACGTCTGTTTTACAGGTGTTCTTTTTGCATTGGAAAACCATCACAAGATATTTGGTCAATTAAAATAAGGAAGTCTGATGCACAAATCAGGCTCCATATCTTCTGTTACAGTTCCCTTTACGCCTTCATGTCCTTTTTTCTTACGGGCAAAGTAAAGTACCTTTTCCTCATCTGGAGATACTGATGTCTGGAGGTTATATCAGCCAGAAGATCGAAGATGAGGTGCTGTGTTTTGGAATCGCTTTTTATAAGAGGCGCTGTATAGTAAAGAAAAATAGAGTCCTGGAAGTTCCCCGGTTGTTGGCTGTAATAAAGACCGACGATTGGGGGACTTTTTTGAAATCTTATTTTGTGGCGGATGAGAAGGTGGATAAGAAGAAAGTCGCGAAGAACGTGCTGACACATCCATGTCTGGTCGCAATTTATCTGGGCTTGATCTGCATGGTGACGCAGGTGAAGCTTCCAGCCGTCATCACGGCGACAGTGAAGTATCTTGGGGATTGCAACAGCGCCCTCACGATGCTGATCGTGGGAACGATTTTGGCGGATGTAAAAATTACAACGATCTTTAATAAAGATACAGCCATGTTTTCTGTATTCCGTCTGATCATTCTCCCGGCAGCAGCACTGGTCGTTGGACTTGGACTTGATGCCACATCACTGGGAATCAGCGTTCTGATGACCGGCATGCCTGCCGGAGCTACGGCGGCGATTTTTGCGGCAAGATATGACAGTGACGCCTTGTTTGCAACGAGATGCGTGGTTGTGACGACGCTAATGTCCATGCTGACCCTGCCAGTCTGGTGTTATCTGGCAGGGTGAGAGGCCCCGGGCAGGTTGATCGTGTTCAGTTGGGAGAAGCGATAGAAATTTTTATTCATTTGAAAAACGGTACACCGCATGCGATAGAGAACGGAAAGCTAGGTGGTTGTGCCGGTTCTTGTGAGTGCAGCGTTCGCGGCATCCATAAAGTTCCGGATCGCCTTCCATTGGTAAGGCTGTTCCAGAGAACCGAAGCGGATCTTATATTTTGCGGATCGTCCGAGATGGATGATCCGCATTTTTTTGCGCTGCTCAGGGGAGAGGGAGCTCATGGCAAGGTTCAGTGGGGAGATGCAGGCGCCTTTTCCGGCGGCGCAGAGCTCCAGAAGCATTCCCATATTGTCGGACTGGGTCTTTACGATCGGTTTGAAGTTGCCCATGGTGATGAAGTGTCTTCCGAGCTGACCGGCGATGTCTGTGGCGTAGTTTAGAAGGAATGGGCAGTGTTCGAAGATCGAGAAGTCTTCCAGGCTTTTTAACATTAACGGTTCTGGCTGTGAATCTGTCAGTACAGGGAGATCCTGAACAGAAAAGGAGACAGTGCCAGCGGTGCCATGAGTGAAATCAGAGCCGGAGCAGCAGATAGTCTTTGAAAGATGTAAAAATAGGGCATCTGCTGGGGCGGCATCGGAAATGACCTCATGAAACAGAGAATCAGCAAGCAGAAGAACGACCTCCTCCTCATAGAAATCGCTCAGAGTGATCCCTGGCAGAAAATCCGGGAACTTCGCGATGGCGAGATCGATCTTATGTTCTATCAGGTCTTTTTGTAGTCCAGTGTTCGCATTTTCGATGACCTGGATCTCCATATGCGGGTAGCGGCGCTGGTATTCCATGATGATCGCAGGCATGATCGCGTGGCAGCGGGTAAAAGAGATGCCGATACGCAGGATGCCCTGCTCATTTTTAGTCAGGTCGGCAAATTCGTGCTGCATTGCCCGGTATTTTTTCTGGAAGTCTGCGGCGTACTGGCAAAAGATCTCTCCGGCGTAGGTGAGTTCCAGGGGAACATGGCGGACGAAGAGCTTGCAGTCCAGCTCCTGTTCCAGATTGGCGATGTGGGTGCTCAGGGTCTGCTGGGTGATATGGAGAGCATCGGCGGCTTTTGTGAAGCTGCGCTTCTCGGCGGTCATGAGAAAGTAGTCCATGGAAAGAAAGTTCATATAAAACCTCCGGAATATAAAAAGAAAGTTTAACCGAATCAAGTAAGTCCCCTGCTTCAATTGCGAAAAGCAATAAGCAGTGGGGACTTGCTTGTATCAGGAGGAGTGCAAGCTCCTTCTGATAAACTGCGGAGCAGTTATTGGGTTATGAGCAAGTAGCGAAGCGGATTGCGAATATCCGCTTGACTTGTAAGTGTCGTGCAGAGTCTCGAATCAGCTGTGCTGATCATAAAGGATACGGGACAGCCAGAATGAACTGGGAAAATCGTGTAAAAGAATGAAATCTGTAACTTATATACAGTTTTTTAGCTGTATTATATATCGGAAAATACAGTTAGACAAGTGGAAAATCCAGGCGTATACTAGAATCATAAAGGTGGATCAGGATATCTGAACAGGGAACGGCTGGCTGAGGGAATGGTTCACGAAAGAAAACAGGGAAGAGGTAAACATTATGAAGGTACAAACCAGTGAGACGGCTGTTCTGGTCGTGTTCGCGGTGACGCTGATCGGGTGCATCCTTGCGGGAATCCCGATCCTGGCAGCGTTGGCACTTGGATATCTGATCTTTTTCGCGTACACTTTGAACCGTGGTTATACGGTCAGAGATATTTTCGGGATGTCCTGGAAGGGAATCAAGACGGCGAAAAATATTTTAATTACGTTTTTACTCATCGGGATGCTGACGGCGCTCTGGCGGGCGGCAGGAACGATCCCGGCGATCGTCTCCTACTGCGCAGGGCTTATGAATCCGTCGGTAATGATTTTGATGGCATTTCTTTTAAATGCTCTGGTTTCTGTCCTGACTGGAACGGCATTTGGTACAGCAGCGACCATGGGTGTGATCTGTATGACGATGGCAAAGGCAATGGGGTGTAACGAGATCCTTGCAGGCGGCGCGATCCTCTCCGGCGTGTTCTTCGGGGACAGGTGTTCGCCGGTATCCACCAGCGCGCTGCTGGTCTCGGAGCTGACCCACACAAATATTTTTGACAATATCCGTCTGATGGTGAGGACGGCCATCGTGCCGCTAATTTTGACCTGTGCCTTTTACGGTGTCTGCGGAATCGCATTTCCGGCGGCGGAAGCCGGAAATTTGTCGCTGACGGAGAGCTTTTCTGGCGTATTCCATCTGGGACTGATCCCAATTCTTCCCGCGGTGGTGATCATGGTATTATCACTTTTCCGGGTACAGGTGCGGATGGCGATGCTGGCAAGTATCATGACGGCACTCGGCGTGTGCCTTTTCTGGCAGCACACGGACCTGTTCCTGATCGTTGAAATTCTGGTCAACGGTTATCAATCTCCGGATCCATCAATCTCGTCCATGATCGACGGCGGCGGAATCATGTCCATGGTGCGGGTGGCACTGATCATCACGATTTCGTCCTCCTATTCGGGTATCTTTGAGGAAACCGGACTTTTAAATGGTTTAAAATCGAAGATGGGCTCGGTGAGCAGAAAAATCACCGTATTTGGTACGATCCTTATGACGTCCATGGTGGCGGGGATGGTGGCCTGCAACCAGACACTGGCAACGATGCTGGTGGACCAGGTCTGCAAGGATCTGGAGCCGGATCAGCAGAAGTTTGCGATAGATATGGAAAACTCGGTAATCGTTACGGCTCCGCTCATTCCGTGGTCCATCGCGGGTGCGGTTCCGCTGGCGTCTGTGTCGGCGCCGCTTGTGTCGATAGGGGCGGCGGTGTTCCTGTATCTGCTTCCAATCTGGCATCTTATTGTGAGAGCCAGGAAGGCTGTTTGATAAATTTTAACTTTTCCAGTTTTGGATGAAAAGGGCAGGGCTGGACAACAGAAATAAACAGGATAGAAAATGTGGATGATCGTCAGTGGAGATAGATTATGAAAACAGCAGAAAAATTAACAGATGAAGCAAATAAGAAAATATGTTCAGGGGAGATACTGCAGAATCTGAAACCAGCGGCAGGGAAAGAATTTTCTGACCTGCCGTGGGAAGAGAGCGAGGATATGAAAGAGATCTGCGATAACTTCCGTATCATTGAAAGGCAGCGGGACCTGTACCGGGAGCGCTGCACCAGACTTCAGAAAGAAAATGAGAATCTTAAGCGATTGCTTGATAAGATCCAGATCGTGGTGTGTCAATATTCTAACTGCTGACTACCTTCAGCCTTTTAGCCGCGGCACCGCCGGTCCTTTTTTGGGACCTGGCGGTGCCGCATTTCACACCCGTGTGTATATTATTTAGCCTTTGCCACGGAAAGAATGGTTCCATCAAAAGCGTCTACTTCATTGACCGTTCCGGTGTAAGTTACAGTAACTTTATCGCCGTCCTTGACTTCGGAGAGACCTTCCGGTTTTTTATCGGCTTCGAAGGTGAACGCGTAATCCTTTCCATCAGCACTTACCGTGAACATGAAATCTTTTATGTCACTGATGGTACCAGTCATTGTAGACTCTTTTGATTCGTCGCTTTTTTCACTGCTGTTTTCGGAAGCTTTGGAATCAGCCTCTTTCTTGCCTTCTGCTTTTTCAGCGGCAGTTGTCTCCTTTTCAGCAGCAGTTGTATTCTCCTTCACAGCAGCCGCTGTTGTCTCAGCCGTTGTAGAAGCAGCGGTTGTTGCAGCAGTTGTGCTCTGGGAAGAGCATGCGGTTGCCAGTGCGATGATACCTGCGATGCAAGTGGTAAGAAGTAATTTCTTTTTCATAATAATTTAAGTCTTCCTTTCTAATATCGAAAATATAAGAGAAAAAACGAAAGATCCAGGTGCTTCAAAGGATCTCTCTCTTTCTTTATGATCCATATTAAATCAAAAAAGTGTGACCAAATTGTCAAAAAAAAATGAAGGAATACGGTCAGATATAAGAGGCTTTGTAAAGAGAATGAAAGAAAAATGACAGAAATGTAAAGAATCTGAACAGCTGAAGAAAAGATCCCGGCGGGAACATGTCCTGCCGGGATCAAGCCTAAGTTTTTTATGAAAGAGAGTTATTATTTCTGGTTCTTCTCGACCTCTGCCTTCTTCATTGCGCGAACCTTTGTGGAGAGTCCATAGAGATTGATGAAGCCGGTAGCGTCATGGTGGTCATAGAGATCACCGGTTGTAAAGGAAGCGATGCTCTCGTTGTATAAGGAATACGGGGAAGTTGTGCCCTGCTTGATGATGTTGCCCTTGTAGAGCTTCATCTTGCACTCACCGGTCACATATTCCTGAGTGGACTCAACGAATGCCTGTAATGCCTCCCGTAACGGGCTGAACCACTTTGCGGAGTAAACGACATCAGCGTACTCGTTGTCGATGTTCTTCTTATATTTTAATGTCTCTTTGTCTAAGATCAGTTCCTCTAACTGCTTGTGAGCTTCGAGAAGGATCGTTCCGCCAGGAGTTTCATAAACACCACGGGACTTCATGCCGACCATACGGTTCTCAACGATATCGGTGATGCCGATTCCGTTCTTTCCGCCGAGCTCATTTAATTTTGTGAGGATCTTGGAGAATTTCATCTTCTCGCCGTTTAATGCAACCGGGAATCCTTTCTCGAAGGAGATGGAGATCTCAGTCTCTTCATCCGGTGCCTTCTCCGGTGTTACGCCGAGTACGAGCATATGATCGTAGTTCGGAGCCTGTGCCGGATCTTCCAGCTCAAGACCTTCATGGCTGATGTGCCAGATGTTGCGGTCACGGCTGTAGCTGTCGTTCTTCTTGAATGGAAGATCGATGTTATGTTTTGCGCAGTACTCTAATTCTTCCTCACGGGACTGGATATTCCAGGTTCTCCACGGAGCGATGATCTTCATATCCGGGGCAAGGGCCTTGATGCCAAGCTCGAAACGAACCTGATCGTTTCCTTTACCGGTAGCACCGTGGCAGATCGCAACAGCGCCTTCCTTCTTCGCGATATCAACAAGAATCTTCGCGATCAGCGGGCGGGCCATTGCGGTACCGAGGAGATACTTGTTCTCGTAGGTAGCGTTTGCTTTTACGCACGGAGCGATGTACTCGTCGCAGAATTCATCGACAACATGCTCGATATATAATTTGGAAGCTCCGCAGTATTTTGCTCTCTCTTCCAGACCATCTAACTCATTTCCCTGTCCTACGTCGATGCAGACGCAGACTACATCGTAATCATAATTTTCTTTTAACCACGGAATCAGAACTGTTGTGTCGAGTCCGCCGGAATATGCTAAAATAACTTTCTCTTTCATAATTGTTATCCTCCGATCTGTTTCAGACGTTGTTTTCTTTATGCTTCATAAATATACATCCGAATATGCATAATGTCAAGCGTAAAATGCATTTTTATGAAATAAAGTGCATATTATACATAAGCAATGCATAAATTGGGAGAGGCGGGAGGAGAAAGATATGTGCAGGCGGGGTAACTGTTCAGTAGGTCTGCGCACTTGCTGCGCTGACCGTAAGAAAACATAGGCTGGAAGGCAAAAATCCCCTCAGCGAAGCTGATCTGGAATGGATTTTTGCACGTAACTATGAAGGTACTGAATAGTTACCCGGCGGGGAAAATAAAAAGGATCTGGTGGTGGAAAAGCAGAGGGAGAGAGTGGCGGACAAGAAATGAAATCAGGGCGGATGTCAGAATGAAAATCATATAGAGATGGTAGGAAATATAGAGTCAGGATTGACAAGCACTGTGAAATCATGGATAATAGGTTTCAAGACTGCGCCAGCCGCCTGCCATATTGTATGGAAGGATATGGCAGTATCAGAAGACCGGGATAGCTGCGCAGAGAGTAAATATGGAAGGAAACGTGTTCATGGAACAGTGGAACGAATACCTGGAAGCCCTGGCATCCAAGGCACCGACTCCGGGGGGCGGAAGTGCGGCGGCAGTTTACGGCGCCATCGGAACGGCTCTCGGTGAGATGGTGGGGAACCTGACTTCGGGAAAGAAGAAGTTTGCGATATATGAGGAAGATGTCCAGAAGATCCTTGCGAGACTTGGCGGGGCGAGAATGGATTTTATCCGGCTTGAGAAGGCGGACGAGCAGGCGTTTCAGCCACTCTCGGAGGTTTACCGCATGAAGGCGGAGACGAAGGAAGAGAAGACGGAAAAGGAAGAGCGGATGGAAGAATGCCTGAAGGCTGCGGCGAAGGTCCCGATGGAAGTCATGGAGCGGGCGGTCAGCGTGATGGACGATATCGAGTTTCTGGCGCTCCACGGAAGCCGGCTTGCGGTGAGTGACGCGGGTGTCGGGATTCAGGGGATCCGGTCAGCACTTCTCGGAGCGGTCATGAGCGTGTATATCAATACGAAGATGATGAAGGACCGAGAGTATGCCGAGGAGATGAACAGCCAGGCGGAGCTTCTTATAAGGAAGGGAACGGAACAGGCAGACCGGATCTATGGGATTGTATTAAAGGCGGTAAGAGGATGATCACATTAAAAGGTGCAGAGGTTTCTGCGAAAATCAAGGAACAGGTTCTCGCGATGAACGGGAAATTAGGAGGATATGTGCCGACAGCGGCTATCGTCCGCATTGGCGAGCGGCCGGATGATCTCTCCTACGAGAGAAATGTCATGAAACGTATTGCGGCATATGGAATGGAGACAAAGTCATATGTGTATCCGGCGGATATCACAGAGGAGGAGTTCTTTGCGGAGTTCCAGAAGATCAATGATGACGAGGCCATCGACGGAATTCTGTTATTTCGCCCGCTGCCGAAGTATATCAATGAAAAACATGCGGAGCAGATGATCCGGCCGGAGAAGGACCTCGACGGAATCTGTGCAGTGAATACGGCGAAGGTGTTTGCAGGAGAGAAGGACGGTTTTGCTCCGTGTACGGCTGAGGCGGTCATTGAGGTGTTAAAGGCATTTGATATTCCAATGGAAGGAAAGCGCGCGGTGATCGTCGGACGCAGCATGGTCGTTGGACGTCCGCTGTCCATGTTGATGTTGAAGGAAAACGCGACGGTGACTGTGTGCCATACAAAGACGAAGGACTTAAAGGCAGTCTGCCGGGAAGCGGACATTCTCGTCGCGGCGGCAGGTAAGGCGAAGATGTTAGACGCGTCCTTCTTAAAGGAAGGAGCTGTGCTGATCGACGTTGGAATCAACGTGGATGAGAACGGAAAGCTCTGCGGCGACGTCCTCTGGGAAGGTCTGGAAGAAAAAGCCTCCGCGGCGACCCCGGTCCCGGGCGGCGTCGGAGCTGTGACGACGGCTGTACTGGCGAAGCATCTGGCGATGGCGGCGGAGAGAAAGGTGAATCGGTAAATTTTCTGAATTTTTCGGGAAAGAGCATAAATAAAGGATTTTTCGAACAGGGTCCCCGGCGGGTATAGCCGGGGATTTTTATGTAACAGGAAATTCCGAGGAATTCCCCGTTACATAAAAAGGCACTGACGTGCCAAAGCTGCACACTCGCGCGAAGATGTAGATAGTCGCAAGCGACCGCGCGAGGTGCGAGAATGTGCCAAAGCACATTCTTATTTAGACAGATAAAGAAGGCAGAGTTATCATTTTATTTGATGAAGTTAGCCACCTCTAATTATGCATTAAGCATGATTCTTACAAGGCGTGCGGTGCTGTCAATGATGCCGCAATATTACCTTTGGGAGATAAAAAAGAAATTAAAAATATGTTCGTATTCAGAAGAAAATATGGAATAGTCAGGCCGTATAAAAACCTCCTGACTATGGAATCCTAAGGGAAACATGGTTTCAGGAGGTTTTTTATGTGGGGAATTTTGGTGGCATTGCTTTCTGGGGCGCTTATGAGCCTGCAGGGGATCTTTAATACGGAGGTGACGAAGCAGAGCAGTATCTGGGCGGCGGCAGGATGGGTGCAGCTGACGGCGTTTCTGACATGTGTGGTTCTCTATTTTTTTACCGGGCGTGGGGAGATCTGGGGGATGTTCTCCATCGACCGGAAATATATGCTTCTCGGCGGTGTCATGGGCGCGTTCATCACCTGGACCGTGATAAAAAGCATGGACGGTCTGGGACCGGCTAAGGCGACGCTGCTCATTGTTGTGACCCAGATATTAGTCTCCTATATTGCTGAGGTATTTGGGCTTTTCGGCGTCGAGAAAGCAGCATTTGAGTGGCGGAAGCTTATTGGTGCGGCGCTGGCGATTGCGGGGATCGTTGTGTTTCGGTGGTAGCGCGGCGCAGGGCGTCTTGAAAATGGGCGAAGGTATCTGTGGTGGCAGCCGTTTCTACGAGATCTATGCGCTCGTCAGAGGTGAGGTATCTAATTGTGGGTGAGGCGAGTTCTCCTGCCTTTTTGCCGAAGCGCGAGACAATGATTTTCATGAGCATTTTATAGCTAGTTTCATCATTGCCTTGGGATATACCCTGAGAGAGGCCCTGAGAGAGGCCCTGAGAGAGGCCCTGGGAGAGACCCTGGGATATACCCTTTGCTTCCCTTTCTGCTAACCAAATATCTATCGCTTTGCACATATTTATCTTTCCTCCTCTTGTCTGCATCATACGGGGTTCTAGTAAAGTCGACATACTCGTATGAGTGGCAATCATTTCATATGCATCTTTATCTAACATTTGATATTCTGATGTATTCAACAACTTTTTTAGATACGTCTTATCATCAGAATACCGGATAAAATCAAATACCTGCCTGATATCCGTCTTAAAAACATCGGTATTCTGTAAATGCCGGACATCCACAAGATGAATCCGGTAATTCTGAATCAAAGGATGAAATTCTTCCGGAATCCCGGAAAAATCGATTATTCCGTGAAGGTCGACGGATCCATCCCAGGGAAGCTCGCCATAGTAGAGAACGATGATGATTGAAGGATGGAGATGACTCTCTTTGGAAAAACTGTAAAGATATTCTCCAGGATTCTGTTTGATGTCGGCATTTCGAACTGCGCGGCGTATCATTGCGGCCTGGCGCTCATATTCACCGGCTTCATAGGTCATACAGCGAAGCGGCAGTGAGTAATCGATGGTCTGCTGGTTTTCAATACCGATGACAAGAAAATTTACGCCAAAGGATGCTTTTTTAACCAGATCACGAAGCTTTACACGTCGTCGGTTCTTTGATTTGTGGATTGCCGGATCGTTCCAGATCCCGGTCTGGGTGTCCAGATCCTGCAGGTCTTCTTTTCGGACAACCGGTCTGCCCTGGCAGATGAGTCCATTGATCAGGTCAGCGTAGCGCTCATCGCCGGAAAAGAACTTTTTGTCACTGATGTCCGCACTTGGAATTGTGCTCAAGTTCATACCTCCTTTGCGCAGGAGTCAGAACATGCAAAGTGGACAACATGATCAGCCATTTTCCAATGCATCTCGGATTCTCCTGCTTTTAAATTGATTGAAAATAGGTAAAGGATATAAAAGCAATGAAGTTCCGAAATGTGAAAAGACGGATCGTAGTCCGGATAGAAACTTAGAGAATATGCTTTTATAGGATTATGTGTAACTGTTCAGCAGGTCTGCGCACTTGCTGCGCTGACCATAAGAAAACATAGGCTGGAAGGCAAAATCCCGTCAGCGAAGCTGATCTGGAATAAATTTTGCGCGTAACTATGAAGGTACTGAATAGTTTACGATTTTGTGTGGATATCGTATCACAGGATATGCGGGATAGCAAGGTAGTCTGGTATATAAAATTATAAAAATTTTCGAAACTATGAGGAATTTTGCAGCGCGGGGAAAATATATAGGCATGGGAGAAGCGTGTTGATTCGGAATAGCAGTGATATGAAAATTTTAAAACGATCATGCAAGAAATTTAAAAAAATTAAATATATGATTTAAAATAAATAAAATCATATTGACAAACTAGGAAATAGGGGTTATTATAGCGCCATCGGATTCGAACAGGGAGTTCAGACGATGAGGAAACATTGGACTGCAGGATAGCAGGCGGTTGGAAAGGAGATACAGGTATGGGAAATGCGGGAAGAAATAACATGAACAATATGTGTTGTTGCTGTTGTATGTGTATTTCCGGGCGTTTTTTACGGCCAGGAGCTTTGCTGTGCGGTCATGTACCTGTATACAGAAAATAGTTTCCTGTTAATGCCAGAAAATGCGCCCGGAAGTGTTTACACTTCCGGGCTTTTTATTTACGCGGCGAATCATAGAGACCGCGAAAACTTGAGAAGTCCTAAAATCGCGCTTCTCAGATGGGGAGGAAGAAACATTGATCCAGATCGAACATGTAAGCAAAACCTTTTCAGGAAAATACGGAACCGTCCACGCGTTGGACGACGTGAGTATCCATGTGGAAAAGGGTGATATCTGCGGTATCATAGGGTTTTCCGGAGCCGGAAAGTCCACACTGATCCGCCTGGTAAACGGTCTTGAGACGGCGGACAGCGGAAAAGTCACTGTCTGTGGAAAGGAGCTTTCCACATTGAAGAAGCCGGAACTTCGGGCGCTGAGAAGAAAGATCGGAATGGTATTCCAGCAGTTCAACCT
Source organism: Clostridium sp. AF28-12 (assembly GCF_003435225.1). NCBI lineage: Bacteria > Bacillati > Bacillota > Clostridia > Eubacteriales > Clostridiaceae > Clostridium > Clostridium sp. AF28-12. Next base: position 109,675 of record NZ_QWGJ01000009.1, read on the forward strand.
GCTGGAATCCAAGACGGTGTACCACAATATTGCGCTTCCGCTGATCCTTGCAAAGACTCCGAAGGTGGAGATCGACAAGAAGGTTAAGGAAGTATTAAAGATCGTTGAGCTGGAGGACAAGAAAGACACCTACATCAGTCAGCTCTCCGGAGGACAGAAACAGCGTGTGGGAATCGCGAGAGCGCTGACCACCGACCCGGAACTTCTTCTCTGCGACGAGGCTACAAGCGCCCTGGACCCGCAGACAACGGAATCGATTTTAAAGCTTTTAAAGAAGATCAACCGTAAAATGGGTGTCACGATCCTTCTCATCACCCATCAGATGCAGGTCGTCCAGATGATCTGCAACAAGGTAGCGGTCATGGAGAGCGGAAAGATCGTGGAATCCGGCAGCGTTCTGGAGGTCTTTGGATCCCCGAAGATGCCGGTGACAAAGCGGTTCGTCCAGACGGTTATCCGGGACCAGATCCCGGACAGCATCATAAGCCTCGTGAAGGAACAGAAAGAAAACTTCCGTGTGGACCGTCTGAAATTTATCGGTTCCAGCGTGAAGCGCCCGGTAATCTCCGATATCTGCAAGACAAAGGGTGTCGTGGTCAACATCCTCGGCGCGGCGGTACAGGAGCTGGAGGACAGCGTCATGTGCGTCTTCATCTTACAGCTCATCGGCGATGATGAGAGCATCGATAAGGCGGAAGCGGAGATCGACAAGAACGGCGTCTTAAGAGAACGACTGGAGGTGGAGTAAGATGGAAGAACTCATGAAAACAAAGATCTTTAAGGTCACGGTGGAGCGTCTGCTGTTGAACGGCGGACAGACTCTTTACATGGTTGGATGGTCACTTCTCATCGGAACGATCATCGGAATGATCCTGGCACTGATCCTGGTGCTTTGCAGAAAAGGCGGATTGGTGGAGAACCGACCGTTATATATGATCGTCAGCGTCTACATCAACGTGGTGCGCAGTATCCCCTTTGTTATTCTTCTTGTAACGATCATGCCGATCACCCGCGCTATTGTCGGAACGACCATCGGAAGTACGGCAGCGTTGGTGCCGTTAGTAGTTTATATAAGTCCGTACCTTGCGAGGCTGATGGAGAACAGCCTGCTTGAGATCGATCCGGGAATCCTGGAGGCGGCAGAGGCCATGGGCGCGACAACATGGCAGGTCATCCGATATTTCCTGGTTCCAGAGACATTAGGTTCCATGGTGCTTGCACTGACAACGGGAACCATCGGACTTCTTGGAGCGTCTGCAATGGCCGGATATGTCGGTGGCGGCGGAGTCGGAGATCTGGCATTGACATACGGTTATGAAAAGATGAACACACCACTCATGATCCTCACAGTTGTGATCCTGGTGGTTCTGGTACAGCTTTTACAGATTCTCGGAAATACGATTTCTGGTAAATTAAGACAGCATAAATAAATTTTAAATAAGAGGAGAGAAAAAATTATGAGAAAAGCAATTGCGGGAGTACTTATGGGAGCAGCAGTGTTAAGCCTTGCGGCATGCGGAAAGAGCGACACCGCGCATACAACAGCGGCACAGGCTGCAGAGAGTGCAGACAGCACAGCGGCAGCGGTTGATACGGAGGACAAGAAAGAGATCGTTTACGGAAAATCCCAGGGGCCGTACACAGAGCTCTTTGAGGCTGCCATCGTTCCGATTCTTGAAAAAGAGGGATACACCGTAAAGGGCGTGGACTTCTCTGATCTTCAGACAGCTGACATCGGATTAAACGACGGCGATGTTGATGTCAACGTGGAGCAGCACACCGCATACGCTGAGAACTTCAACGCAAACTACAATGCGGATCTTGTGCCGATCAGCCCGATCCCGACTGTACCGGCTGGCGTATATTCTGCAAAATACACATCTGTTGATGAGATCCCGGACGGTGCGAAGGTTGCAGTTCCGAACGATGCCTCCAACACCGCAAGATGCTATCTGATGCTTCAGAAGATCGGCTGGATCAAGCTTGCCGATGATGTGGATCCGTCCGCAGTTACCCAGGATGACATTGTTGAAAATCCGCATAACATCGAGTTCACAGAGATGAAGAGCTTAACGATCCCGGCAGCGATCCAGGACTTTGACTATGTGGCAATTACCGGCAGCGTTGTATACAACGCAGGCATCGACCCGTCCACAGCCCTCGCAACAGAGGATATCCAGGATCACCTGGTACTTCAGGTCGTTGTGAAGGAAGAGAACAAGGACGCAGAGTGGGCAAAGGCAATTGTGGACGCTTATCATTCTGACGAGTTCATGCAGTACATGGAAGAGAACAACGACGGATTATGGTGGATCCCGGACGAGTTAAAATAAGATTGGAAGCTTATTGAACGATCAGGAAAATAGTTGATGAAAAAGGTTCTTCGGCACTGGAATATAAATTCCGGTATCGAAGGACCTTTTTTGGTAGTGGTATTAAAATTATAAAACCTTGAAAGTTAACTGATAAACGGAAAATGGTTGACTTTCACGGCGTTTTTTTATATAATTGTGAACTATAACGTAGAGCAAAAGTTTACAATCGTAACATGAGAATTCAGAGAAAAAATCCGGAAGACGGACCAGGACCAGAGATCAAAGCCCGGATGACGAAAACGGCGATTGCACATAAAAATCAGAAAAATAAGGAGAATACTATGGACGCACTGACACTGGCACAGGAAATTATCGACGGAAGAAGAATTACAAGAGAGGATGACTTAAATTTCTTTCTGACATGCGATCTGAAGGAACTCTGCGAGGGCGCAGACCGGATCCGCAAGGCATGTGTGGGAGATAAGGTTGATCTCTGTTCCATCATCAACGGACGGAGTGGACGATGTCCAGAGGACTGCAAGTACTGCGCGCAGTCTGCACACCACCACACAAGCTGCGAGATCTATGATTTCCTTCCGGAAGAAGAGATCGTAAAGATGTGTCACGTCCATGAGGAAGAGGGCGTTGACCGTTTCTCCATCGTTACATCAGGAAGAGCATTGACGGGGGAGGAGTTCGATAAAGCGATCCACGCCTACGAGACTATGAAAAAGGAATGCAAGATCGACCTCTGCGCGTCCATGGGCTTTGTGACCGCGGAACAGCTTCACCGTCTCCATGAAGCAGGTGTCACAAGCTACCACCACAACATCGAGACATCCAGAAGAAACTTCCCGAACATCTGCACGACTCATACATACGACATGAAGATCAACACCCTAAAGATGATCAAGGCAGAGGGTATGTGCGCATGTTCCGGCGGCATCATCGGGATGGGTGAGACATGGGAGGACCGTCTCGATATGGCAGTGAGCCTTGCGGAGCTTGGAATCGATTCCATTCCGTTAAACGCCCTGATGCCGATTCCGGGAACTCCTCTGGAACATCTGGAGAGAATCTCTGAGGACGATATTCTCCGCACCATCGCATTCTTCCGCTATATCAATCCGGAGGCAAACATCCGCCTCGGCGCAGGCCGCGCGCTGCTGACAAACGATGGTGAGACCGCATTCTGCTCCGGAGCATCCGCAACAATTACCGGCAATATGCTGACAACGGTTGCATGCGCAACGATCCGCAGCGATAAGAAAATGCTGAAAGGCCTTGGAAGAGATGTGACACCGGAGTATATGAAGGAAAACTAAGAGAAAGAACAAGGGTAACTGTTCAGTAGGTCTGCGCACTTGCTGCGCTGACCGTAAGAAAACATAGGCTGGAAGGCAAAAATCCCATCAGCGAAGCTGATCTGGAATGGATTTTTGCACGTAACTATGAAGGTACTGAATAGTTACGAACAAGGTTATATATAGAAAAGACAGAAATGTGAGGTTTCATTTCTGTCTTTTTTCGTACCATTCTTTAAACCCATCCACTGTGAGCCGGTCGCTGAGGTCCCGGATGGTCCTCGACGCGGACTCCATGATCTGTTCCGGAGTCTTTCTTTTTCGAAGCATTTCGTAAGTGGGGCCCAGCGGATCTCCGTATTTTCGTTCTGCCGGATCGGATTTTGCAGATATGTATCAGGCACCGAGAATCTCGCTCAATGTCTTTATAAAGAAGATCACCAGAACCACCATCATCAAGGGTTTTACAAACTTTGCGCCGCCCTTGTCGAAACAGCGTGTTCCGAGATAATTTCCGGCGATGCTGAAGATACCGGCAATGAGGCCAAGAAGGAAAATTACTTTTCCGTTCATGAGGTAGACCGCCAGGGCTGTCAGGTTCGTTGTCAGGTTGATGGCTTTTGTGATCCCGTTGGCTTCCTTCAGTCCCATGTGGGCAATTCCAGTGAGGAGAAGCAGCAGAAATGTTCCGGTTCCGGGACCGTAAAAGCCGTCGTAGATGCCGATGATGAAGGCGATCAGAGCGCTGAAAAGAATCATCTTGCGGACCGGGAAAGACTCTTTTTCTCCCACGAACGGTTTTCCAAATGTGAGATAGAGGGCGGTACAGGGCAGGATCACGAGAATCAGGCGCTTAAAATAATAATCGTCTAACTGCAGAGCAAGTTTTGCACCGAGAGAGGAACCGATGAGAGCTGTAACGATACAGAGAAGCGCGTTCTTCCAGGCAATATAACCGTTTTTCGCAAAGCGAGCTGTTGCCAGTGTGGTTCCCATTCCGGAGCTTAATTTGTTTGTTCCGATGGCAAAATGGACTGGAAGACCGGCGATCATGTAAGCCGGGAGTGAGATCAGTCCTCCGCCTCCGGCAACCGCGTCGACGAAACCGGCGAGAAATACCAGCGGGCAGACGATCAGAAAGTGCATCAGATGTAATTCCATAGCAGTAATTCCCCTTAAGTATGATTAAATTGAACGTGCTGTTTTCGCTGCCAGAGCGGATGAAACGGTCTTTGCACGCTTTTTGCCAAATATAGCATAATTTTAAAGAAATTGCAATGAAAGCAGGTGGGCGGAGCGTGAAATATCTGGCGGGAGAAAGCCAGAGAACGGTTGATTTGGCATCGAGTATGCTCGGTGCGAGAAGGAGAATGCGAGGCTTGAGAAAAAATCGGACTGAGGTTATAATGGAGAGCGTACATAACAAAAATGCCCTTGTTTTTACAGGACTGATTCGGTAAAATAGAGACAGGCAGAACGATCCCCCTGAAAATGTTCAGGAGGGAATGTATGAAAGAAGATAAGAAAAAAATTTTGACGGCCGCGGCTTTCTTGATCGCAGCCGGACTTGTGTTTGGGATGACAAGAAGCCGGAGTGGAATCCAGAAGCTGGATGAATCCGGAGCGGTCGTTATGAGCGGATCACTGGATGCGGATGGGAACATCAGCTGGGAGAAAAACGGCTCTGCAAAAAGCGACGGCCTGCCGCAGGGGGATTCTGGAAGCAGTACCGAGAAACAGGAGCTTCAGGAACCATTCAGGGATGAAAATGGCAGTGTACAGGGAGAAAGTACCGTGGAGACGCAGGAATATGTGGAAAACTCTGAAAAATCCGGAGTTTATGTGTATATCTGCGGAGAGGTGGCAGCCCCAGGTGTGTATGAGCTTTCGGAGGACAGCCGGATCTACGAGGCAGTGGATGCCGCCGGGGGATTTACGGAGAACGCGGCGAGGGAGAGTGTAAATCTCGCCTCAAAAGTTTCTGATGGCATGCAGATCACGATCTACAATAAGAAAGAGGCCGCGTCGCTTCCGGCGGGCAGCGGGTCTGCAGTAGGAAACGCCGGTCAGGGCGGAACCTCCGGTTCCGGGCTTGTGAACCTGAACACGGCGACAAAAGAGGAGCTGATGACCTTAAAGGGCATCGGGGAGGCGAAAGCCGAGGATATTATCCGCTACCGCGAAAAGAGCGGTGGCTTTAAGAAAATCGAGGATATCATGAAGATATCCGGTATCAAAGAGGCCGGGTTTCAGAAGATAAAGGATAATATTACGGTGTGAAAAGATGAAAAAACGGTAACTATTCAGTGCCTTCATAGTTACGTGCAAAAATCCATTCCAGATCAGCTTCGCTGATGGGATTTTTGCCTTCCAGCCTATGTTTTCTTACGGTCAGCGCAGCAAGTGCGCAGACCTACTGAACAGTTACAAAAAACGTATAATTCATGCTGATTGTGACATTTAAAAACACAGGAGGCGGAAATCAGGTCATAGACATTAGAAAAGCAGCAGGAGAGGACCTGCGCATTACAGCATAACGTGGAGGAGAGAAATGGCAAGAGTTCTGGTAGTTGATGATGAAAAACTGATCGTGAAGGGAATCCGCTTCAGTCTGGAACAGGATGGATATGAGGTGGACTGTGCTTACGACGGCGATGAGGCGATCGAGAGGGCAAAAGAACGGGAGTATGACGTGGTTCTTTTGGATGTCATGCTTCCGGGACACGATGGATTTGAGGTCTGCCAGACGATCCGTGAGTTTTCCGAGATGCCGATCATCATGCTGACGGCAAAAGGCGATGATATGGATAAGATCCTGGGACTGGAGTACGGCGCTGACGATTATATCACGAAACCGTTCAATATCCTGGAAGTAAAAGCGCGGATCAAGGCGATCATCCGCAGAAACAATAAGAAGAGCGGCGCCGCGAAACGCCAGAAATCCAGCGTAGTCACAGAGGGCGACTTAAAGCTTGACAGGGAGAGCCGCAGAGTCTTCATTAAAGATAAGGAGATCAACCTGACCGCGAAGGAATTCGACCTGCTGGAACTTCTTGTCACAAATCCGAATAAGGTCTACAGCCGTGAGTCCCTGCTTGAGTATGTATGGGGAAACAAGGCCATGGTAAGCGGGGATGTCCGCACGGTGGATGTGCATGTGAGAAGACTGCGTGAAAAAATTGAGCCTAGCCCGAGTGATCCGAAGTATGTACACACAAAATGGGGCGTAGGCTATTTCTTCCGCGCCTAGCGATGAGCAGTGCAAGATCAACAGGCTGACTTTCGGCGTTGTGCTTGCACATAAGCCGAAAGTCGGACAGTTGATCTTATAGGGCGAATGCCCGCGAGCCCTGAGTTGGGGCCTGCCCCAATTCAGGGCTCCACTGCGGACTAACCAACAAAATTAATTAAAACCTAAAGGAGAAAAATTTTATGACATACACAATTCGCCCAGTCCGCCCGACGGACCTTGCGGCAGTTACCGAGGTGGAAGCAATCTGCTTCCCGGCGGCGGAAGCCGCAGCAGAGGAATCTTTTAAGGCCCGCATCGCGGCATTTCCGGAGTGCTTTTTTGTTGCGGAAGCGGACGGAAAGATCATAGGCTTCATCAATGGCTGCGCCACAGATTCCAAAACGATTTATGACGAGATGTACGAAAATTCCGCCTGCCACAGGCCGGACGGCGCATACCAGTCTATTTTCGGACTGGATGTGATCCCGGACTACCGCTGCCAGGGAATCGCGGCGGCGCTCATGGATCACATGATCGAAGACGCGAAAAATAAAGGAAGAAAGGGCCTGATCCTCACCTGCAAGGACCGTCTGATTCACTATTACGCGAAATTTGGATACAAAAACATGGGCATTTCCGAGTCTGTCCACGGCGGGGCAGTCTGGTACGACATGATCCTGGAATTCGGGGATCAGAAATCATGAAGGTCACATTGATCACAGTCGGAAAGATCAAGGAAAAGTTCTTTCAGGACGCCATCGCGGAATATTCCAAGCGCCTGAGCCGATACTGTAAGCTGGAGATCGTCCAGGTGGCGGACGAAAAGACGCCGGATGGGGCCAGCGAAGCGGTGGAGACGCAGATCAAGGAGAAAGAGGGCGAGCGGATTCTGTCTAACATCAAGGATGGCAGCTTTGTCGTTGCCCTTGCGATCAACGGAAACATGCTGGATTCTGAGGAACTTGCGGCAAAAATAGAAAAATGGGGTGTGTCGGGGATCAGCCAGATCGTGTTTATCATCGGCGGATCTTTAGGACTTTCCAACCAGGTCCTGGCACGGGCCGACTATAAACTGAGCTTTTCAAAGATGACATTCCCGCACCAGCTCATGCGGGTCATTCTCCTGGAACAGATCTACCGGAGTTACCGGATCATCCAGGGAGAACCATATCATAAGTAAAAAATGGGGACTTGGCAAGGAGGCAAAACGAGTGGCAGAGGAACAGAAAGCGGGGAAGATCTTTCTTTTCTGCAAGGAATCTTCACAGGAGCGGATCATGAAGTGCCTGCGGGACGCCTTTGACGTTCCGGGCAGCGCACATGATACAGGATTGGAACTTCACAATGGGAATCTGAATGTGACGCTCAGGATCTACTGCGAGAGCGCGGGTGACGAGGAGCAGGAGCTGGTCCGAAGCTGGTCTGACCGGGCAAGAGGCCACTTTTCCAGGGTCGAGACCGCGGTGGTGGATGTGAAAACGAATCTTCTCTATCAGCTGGAAGGAACCGAGAGTATCGTTTCGGTGGACTATGTGTTCGAGGGGGAAGAGTCCGAATTCCTGACAGAGACAGAGGAGGCCGCGAAGAGAAATATGGAGCAGACACTGTTTCGTGTTCTTTCCGATCTTCGTGCAGTCATGGCGTTCAGGGGAGAAAAAAGGGGATTTTACTGCCTGGATGCGTCCGGCATGGAGAAGCTGATCCTGGACGGAAACGGAAACAGTGAGATGGAGCGGTTTCTGCCATATAAAGCGGTGGGCTATGTTCCGGGAAATGAGATCGAGACGGAACAGTTGAACCGCAGGGAGAAGAACCGGAGAGAGTTTGAGGCGCGGGGCGTGTATGTTCCGGTATTTTACCCGCTTTTGGAGACGGAGGCGGAGGCAGACTGCCGGACACCATATGAGATCGCGGCGAGAGCGGTGGCGCTCATGCTGGTGGCGGTATTTTCTGAGGCCATGCTGGCGAAAAAGATGAGCCAGAAAGAGGCATTGGAATTCATCCAGAAGCGGATCAACGAGTTCGGGGCGGATGATTTCTTCTCCCTGAAGGAGTGGAATTACCTGCACAACGAGGATCCGAAAGAATCAGAGAAGATATCCTATTCCTGGCAGTACGAGAATCTGTATGTGATGGAGTGGGCGCTGGGACTGATCGACGGGCCGTTAGATTTCCCGGATCACTTCTGCGCAGTGGCGGAGGCGGCGCAGCTTCTGACAGCCTTTCACTCCATGAGGGAGATCCTGGAGGCGGCGAAGCCGAGGAGCGCGAAGGAACTTCTCGATGCCTGCGATATGATCTTCTGCCTGGACTGGGCATGCACCGATACGAGGATGCGGGATCTTCCCGCGCCTGCGGGAATGGACGGAGGTGTGGTCTTTGAGCGCCATAAAGCGTTAAACTGGCTCGTGGGAGCCGGGGAGAAGGCAGACTGGGACCATGTGCCGGTGGATACGTGAGGAGATAAAGCACAGTAACAAAACACATCATGGAGAGATCTATGGTGTGTTTTTTAATTGCATTTATAACTGTTCAGCAGGTCTGCGCACTTGCTGCGCTGACCGTAAGATAACATAAGCGGGAAGGCAAAAATCCCATCGGTGCAGCCGATCTGGAATGGATTTTTGCAAGTAACTATGAAGGTACTGAATAGTTACTTGCATTTTTTAACGTAGTGTAGTATAATTACGTCACTTTGAAAAAAGACAAATGTCCATGGCTCGCGGTCATGGAAGAATAAAAGAGAAGACTGACGGATGTCTGCAGTTACTAATGCGGCTATGCCGGGGATAGAGGAGATACGAACCATGGGAGAGAGAAATGTGATCAAGGCGGCGCTTCTCGGCGCTGGAACGGTTGGAAGCGGCGTGTATGCCCTCGCCGAGATGTTAAAGGATGAGATGTTCCAGAAGACCGGTGCCAGCCTGGAAATTAAGAAGGTTCTGGTGCGGAACACAAAGAAGGACCGCCCGGGGATCCCGAAGGAGATCATGACGGACAACTGGCAGGAGATCCTGGAAGATGAGGAGATCCAGCTTGTGATCGAGCTCATGGGCGGCGTGGAACCGGCGAGAACCTATATCGTGCAGGCCCTGGAAGCCGGAAAACAGGTGGTCACCGCCAACAAGGACGTGCTCGCGGAGCATGGACAGGAGATCCTGTCACTGGCGGAAAACAGCGGCTGCGATATCCAGTTTGAGGCGGCAGTCGCAGGCGCGATCCCGATCATCCGTCCCTTAAAGCAGAGCCTCGCGGGCAGCATGCTGACGGAGATCATGGGAATCGTTAACGGAACCACGAACTACATTCTGACAAAGATGTCGGAAGAGGGGATGGATTACAAGGAAGCGCTGGCAAAGGCCACAGAGCTTGGATATGCGGAGGCGGATCCGACGGCGGACGTGGAAGGCTACGACGCGGGACGAAAGATCGCGATCATGTCCTCCCTGGCGTTCAACTCCAAGGTGACCTTCAGCGATGTCTATATGGAAGGGATCACGAAGATCACCTCCGATGATATCCGCTACGCGAAGGAATTCGGCTATGTGATCAAGCTTCTCGGCGTTACAAAGCTGGTGGACGGAAAAATCGAGGTCAAGGTCCACCCGATGCTGATCCCGGAGCAGCATCCGCTTGCGACGGTCCGCGACTCCTTCAACGCGGTGTTTGTACACGGCGAGGCCTGCGATGACGCGATGTTCATGGGACGCGGTGCGGGAAAGATGCCGACGGCCAGCGCCGTTATGGGTGATATCATCATCGTCATGAGAAATATCGTTCACGACAACTGTGGCTGGAATGGCGGCGTGGCGTACAAGAATTATCCGGTGAAGCCGATCGAGGAGACGAGATCGAGATATTTCCTCCGTCTTCAGGTCGCGGATAAGCCGGGCGCCCTCGCAAATATTGCGGGCGTTCTCGGAAACAACGATGTCAGCATCGCCCAGGTCGTTCAGAAACGCGCGAGGGACGGTGTTGCAGAGCTTGTTGTGATCACGGATTCCGTTCTGGAGCGCCATTTCAACGACGCGCTGATGATCGTGAAGGGCATGTCCGTGCTTCGTGAGGTGTCCGGAATTATCAGGGTTTACGGGGATTAACAGCCGGTATTTGAAATAATGGAATTAGAAAGCATATCTGTCTGGTCAGGTGAAACTGACTGGGTGGATGTGCTTTTTTATTTTCCGAGAAATATCATAAAAATCCGGGGTGTTCATATATTGTATCAATTCCGGGAAAGGCGGACAGGCAGAACACGGGGAGAAAGGAGCGCAGGATGAATACGGAAACTTTTGAAAGACTGCTGAAACAGGCGGTTCCAGACGGGAAAACGATTCGGGAGATCAGAATCCGGACGGAAAAACCGGTGATGATACTGCTGGAAAGCGGGGAAAACCTCCTTTTTTCGGATGGGACCTGTGGAAAGACGGAAAGTTATGGAAAGAAAAAGATGGGGTCGCTGGAGATAAGAGAAGACCGGAGCGCAGTTCTTGCAGACCAGGAGCTGATCCGCGGGATTCTGGAGACCTGTTCCAGACATTCGCTGTACGCCTACGAGCGGGAGATCAGCCAGGGATTCCTCACGATCAGCGGGGGACACCGTGTGGGAATCGCAGGGAAAGCGGTGGTGGAGGACGGACATGTGAGGACGGTCCGGGATCTCTCATCTTTAAATATCCGTGTTGCCCATGAGGTAAAGGGCTGCGCAAAAAACGTGCTGCCGTACCTGATGGATGGGGAAACATTTCTGGACACGCTTTTGATCTCCCCGCCGGGAGCAGGAAAGACAACACTTTTGAGGGACCTGATCCGGGAACTTTCATGCGGGGGAACATGGGGAGCGGGGAAGAATGTGTCCGTGGTGGACGAGCGTTCGGAGATCGCAGCGTGTTTTGGAGGAGTTGCCCAGTGTGACCTGGGGCCCAGGACCGACGTGATGGACGGGTGCCCTAAGTCTGAGGGAATGCTCATGATGCTGCGCTCCATGGCACCCCAGGTGCTGGCGGTGGACGAGGCAGGAGGGGAAGACGAGATCCTGGCGATGAAGTATGGGATGAACTGCGGGTGCAGGATCCTGGCGACGGTCCATGGTGCAGATGTTGGGGATATCATGAAGCGGCCGGCGTGGCGGGAACTGGCGGAAGCGAAGGTGTTTTCCCGGTATGTGGTTCTTTCCGGAGTTCCGGGACCGGGAACGATAGTGGGAATTTATGATGTGAATTTTCAGCGAATGAATAAAAGAAATTAAGGTTTAAACAAGACATAGATCGTGAGTGGACGGGGGATGAGACATGAAATATTTAGGACTCTTGTGCATGGCGGCAGCGGCGGTAGCTGGAGGTTTTCTGCTGGCGGGGGAGTGGGAGATGCGGGTAAAGATGCTTGGAATCTTCCGACAGATGGCGGTCTATCTGAAGGCGCGGATCCTGTACTCCAACGAGACGCTGCCGGAGGCGCTAAAGGAGATCGGCAGCCGGTTTTCAGACGGGAATTCCGGGATGGCGGCGGAGGCAGGACTCTTTTTTCTACGGGTGGAAAAGCGGATGGAGGAAGAAGCTGGGAAGCCGTTTGCCGAGATATGGAAGGAAGAGATGGAAAAATTCCCGGACGACCTTCCTTTAAGAAAACAGGATCTTGAAGCACTCCAGGCACTGGGGGAAAATCTCGGTTACGCGGACAAAAAGACCCAGGAGCGGACGATCCTGTTCTATCTGGAACAGGCGGATGACTCCCTGGCGTTCTTAAAGAAGGAGATGGAGAGCCGGACGAAGCTTTACCGGTCTCTCGGAATGGCGGCAGGACTTTTTATTCTGGTACTCTTTGCGTAAGGGGGGAGACTATGGGGGTAAATCTGATATTTAAGATCGCGGCGGTGGGGATCCTGGTGTCGGTGATGTGTCAGGTGTTGAAGCACAGCGGGCGCGAGGACCAGGCGTTTCTCACGAGTCTCGCAGGATTGATCCTGGTGCTGTTTTGGATCGTGCCGTATATCTATGATCTGTTTGAGACAATTAAAAATCTGTTTTCGCTGTGAAAGGAGGGAGAGTTATGGCGGTAGTTCAGGCGGCACTTCTGGGGCTTACGGCAGTTTTGCTTGCGGCGCAGTTAAAACCGCTGAAGCCAGAGTACGCGGTGTACCTGGTTCTGGCGGCATCCATCGGAGTCGGATTTCTTGGTCTGGCAAGACTGGGTGTGCTTTTGGACACCCTGCGGGAGATAGGAAACGGGATCAGGATCCGGCATGTGTATCTGGCGGCGTTATTCAAGATGGCGGGAATCACATATATCGCAGAGTTCACGTCGGGGATCTGCAAGGATGCCGGATACTCTGCGGTGGGGACCCAGGTGGAGATGGTTGGGAAGCTGGCGATCCTCGCGGTGAGCGCGCCGGTGGTGCTGTCGCTGGTGGAGACATTGAAGGTGTTTATGGAATGAGATGGAAGAGAAATGTATTTCTGATGCTGGGGCTTGTTATGGGGATATTCTGGGGAATCAGACAGAGTGAGGTTACAGCTTTTGCCGCAGAGCAGACCGGTTTCAGACAGAAAACGGGGCGGCAGGCTGGATTGTGGACAATTCCGATGCCAACAGCGGAAACAGTGGATTTCGGGCAGAGAGCGGAACCGCAGCAGGATGATGAGATAGCAGATATTGACGTTACAGAAATCCAGGAGTATTTAGACCAGATCGGCGGTGATGATACAGCGGGACTTACATTCCGGGACTTAATGGACATGATCCGGAAAGGTGATGCGGAGAACGTCTTCTTATATGGAAAGGACAGGATCGTCTCCGCACTGTTCTCGGAGATCCGGACAAACACCTCGTTTTTAGCGGAAATCCTGATCCTGTCCCTGTGCGGGGCGGCATGTTCCGGCTTTTTCGGAATTTTCGGTTCCAGCCAGCTGTCGGAGACGGGGGCCTACGTGATCTGTATCTGCGTGCAGACATTCCTGGCGGCGAGCTTTTTTGCCAGTATTCGCATCGCAGAGGAGACCACAGGGGATATCTTAGGGTTCATGAAGGTTCTGCTCCCGGCATATTTCCTTGCAGTGACTATGGCGGGTGGGGCGGTGACATCGGCATCGGTCTGCGGATTCACGCTGGGGGCCATTGGCGTGATCCAGGCGGTGGTTTCGGGATTCCTTTTGCCGATCATGAAGCTCTACATGGTGCTCTCCCTGGTGGGAAATCTGTTCCGGGAAGAAATGTTCTCGGTGATGACGGAGTTCCTGGGAAAAGTCGTGGGGTGGACCGTGAAGACCATGTTCGGTATCGTTGTGGGATTTCACCTGATCCAGGGGCTGGTTCTGCCCCAGGCGGATGCCATGAAAAACGCGGCGGTCGTGCGGACCATCGAGGCGGTTCCGGGAATCGGCGCAGGGGCCGGGGCGATGTCAAATCTTCTGATGGGATCGGCGGTTCTCATAAAGAACACGGCGGGTGCCGCGGCGGTGGCGGTCCTGATCTTTCTGGCGTCGGTACCTATGGTGAAGCTGGCGGTGCTCATGGCGCTCTACTATCTGGCAGCGGCTGTGATGCAGCCTGTATGTGATAAGCGGCTGGCTGCATGTATGGCGCAGAATGCCGTGGGGCATGGGATGTTACTCGAAATCGTCGGGTATTCGCTGGCGTTGTTTGCGGTGACCATCGCAGTGATCAGTTATTCTACGAATGCGGTGTACTATGCGGGATGAGTTATTGTCACACTGCATATTATCAAGGTGGCTGTGCAAAATGTGAACAGCAGCGGAGAAGTGGAGGAGCGGCATGAAAGCGATTGAAAACTGGGTAAAAGACATCGTTTTTTACATGATCTTCGTGACCATGGTCATGAATCTTCTGCCGGATCCGAAATACGAAAAGTACTTGCGGCTGTTTGCCGGGGCGGTTATGATCCTGCTGGCTTTTGGGCCGCTTGCACGGATCACGGGGATGGAGACAGCGATAGCGGGCATGTTTGAGAAGATCATCTTTGAGGACGATGTGCGGACGCTGAAGGAGGAACTTGGAGCCGTGGATGAGAGGCGGATCGCAGGATTTTATGAGCGGTACCGGGCGGCGGTGGAGTCTGATATCCGGACTATGGCAGAGAGTGATGGGCTGGAATGCGTGAGCGTATCGGCCCGGGTGGCGGATGCCGGGAATCTCAGCCATGTGAAGTTAGTGGTCCGGGGAGAGCAGAATCAGGCAGGAGCGGAGATCGCTTCGGTCAGAAGGAAGATAGGTGCTTATTATGGAGTGGAAGAACGGGACATTGAGGTCGATGTTGAAAGGGAATAAGGAGAAGGTGATTTTTCTATTCTGTTCCGGGCTGCTGCTGTTTGTGATCTCACTGCCGAATGGGAAGACAACGGATTCCGGATTGAGAACTGGAACGGTGGAGGTGATTGCGGATGTCAGCGGGGACGATGAGAGCACTGCGTTGGAAGATACCGGGGAGGAAGCTGCGGCGAAGGAGGAGAGTGGTTCTTACGAGGAGAAGTTGGAGCGGAGGATCCGGGAATTATTAAAGAGTGTGGATGGCGTCGGGGAGGCGGATGTGATGGTGGTGTTGAAATCTTCGGAGGAGAGGATCTGGCATGTGGATAAGAGCAGCACGTCCTCAGTGACGGAGGAGAGTGGGAGCAGCTCCGGGAGTTCACGGGTCATAAGGGAGGAGAACCAGTCGGAGAGCACGGTGCTTGACGGGAAGAGCCAGTCACCGGTGATGGAGAAGGAAGTGAAACCGGAGATCTCCGGTGTAGTCATCAGCGCGGACGGCGGCGGAAGTGCGGTGATCCGGGCGGAGATCTCGGAGGCGATGGAGGCGCTTTTAGGACTTCCGGCGAATAAGATCAAGGTGATGAAGCGGGCGGTGAAATAAAGGCAGTGGATTGCAGAGTATCGGCAAAAATGGGTTCTGTTTTTTACAGAGGAGAGAATTACAGCGGTATATTTCAAGCCTGGAATCATAGAATGGAAGTATGAAAGTATGGGAAAGAAGGAGTTTTGCGATGAAACGGATCTTCAGAAGAAATCAGATCATTATCACGACGCTGGCGGTCATGATCGCGGCAGCGGGATACCTGAATTACTCGTCGAAGAAGGAAGTGGCGGGGGCAGAGGTGTACGAGGCGGGGATGATGGATATTTCCGATTCGGACATTCTGGCGGAGAATCAGGCGAAGAATGGGGTGGATGATGGAAAGCTCAAGGAAATTGCGAGTCTTGACGGGGATGGAGAGGAACTTCTGCCCGATGGAAATGAGGTGGCGGCGATGCCTGAGAGTGCGGAATCTGCTGGTGCAGAAGTTTCCGGGCAGGAGACAGCGGCTGCGGGAATCGAGAATCCGGGCGAGGCGGTGCTCACCGGCGGAACAGGGATCTCCGAGTACATAGCTGGCGTCCAACTTGGCAGGGAGCAGATCCGGGCAAAGAATAAGGAAACTCTGATGCAGATCATCAACAGTGACCAGATCTCGGAGGAGGAGAAGCAGACGGCGATCCAGAACCTCATCGGGATGACGGAGATCTCGGAAAAGGAGAACGCGGCGGAGACGCTTTTAAAGGCAAAAGGCTTTGTGGACCCGGTGGTCAGCATCACGGACGGGAAGGTGGACGTCGTGGTGAACGCGGCATCGCTCTCGGATCAAGAGCGGGCGCAGATCGAGGATATCGTGAAGAGGAAGACGGAGATCGGGGCGGACGGGATCGTGATCACGCTGCTGGATGTGGATGAGTGATAAGGACGATGGTGCCGGAATATTGGCGTAAAGTGGTATGGTTCCCGGTATCTCTGGCGGCAGGCGCAAAGTGTGATAAAAAGAACTATGCAAAGAGAGGAGAAAATGGTATAATAACTGTATCTTTGATATACAGGAGGTAATTGTTGTGGCAGCGGAAACAGAGAGAAGCAGTCATAAGGTTTATGAAAAGGACAAAATTGGAGAAGTCCAGATTGCGGATGAAGTCGTGGCAATTATTGCCGGCCTGGCAGCAACTGAGGTTGACGGCGTGGATTCCATGGCGGGAAATATTACGAACGAGCTGGTTGGAAAGCTTGGAATGAAGAACCTTTCCAAAGGCGTTAAGGTGGAAGTTACGGAGGAGCATGTAAGCGTGAATATGGCTCTGAATCTGAAATATGGATATAGTATTCCGGACGTCTGCGAGAAGGTGCAGGAGAAGGTTAAGAACGCGATCGAGAACATGACGGGGCTTACGGTGCTTGATGTGAATATTAAGATTGCCGGGGTCAGCCTGGAAGAAAAGTAAAGATTGTGACTGCGTAAGGGCAGGATTCCCGGGAAACCTGGAGTCCTGCCCTTTTTGGCGAACTTATTTTATCTCGATTGTGTAGTTATAGCTGTAGGTATGGACGTAAAGTGTATTATCCTGGTATACGAGGAGATCAGGCTGTTTTTTTAGGGTCAGTCGGGAGAGAACCTCGCCGGTGTGGAGATCGAGCTGATAGAGGTAGTCGTCCTCGGAGGTGAAGCCGTATCCGCAGATGATCACATTGTTTTTTACGATAAAGTTCATGGAATTACAGGTCTGGTCAGCGCTTCTCCAGAGGAGTTTGTTATTTTCCAGATCATAGGCGAACATGAAACAGGTATCCGGCTGGGCGTAGCCGTTTGTCACGCTGGCTCCGTAGAAGATTCCGTCCCTCAGACAGGCATTATTTCCGTTGATGTACCATTTGTCGGTGGGATAGGTTAAGACATACAGGCAGTTTCCGGTACCGTTCTCAAAAATATAAAGCTCTTCGCCGGACCAGAGGTACTGGTAGTTGTCATCATAAAAGCTGTTCCAGTCGGTGCCGATCATTGGGAGGGATAATCCTTTCCTGTCGTACCATTCGTTTGCAAAATCGATACCGTTTTCTTCTTCGGATACGATTTTTAAATCAAAAGGAGCGGCGGCATCACCGGTGGGATGTGTCTCCCTGGCTGTGGACAGGTCGATGGTAATGTATTTTGTCTCAGAAGCCGTATTTTCGGTGTCAGTATTGGCAGCAGGGCTGGTTTCTGTTTTCATATCGGTTTCAGAGCTTTCTTCTGCCACTGTTTTCGTGTCAGATTCAGAGGTGCTTTCTGACTCTGTTTCCACTGCCGTTTTTAATTCGACTTCGGAAGTATGTACGGCTGTTTCTGTGGAGACTTCCTTCGAAATATTATTTTTATTGCCGCATCCGGTTAATAGCATGCACAGGATGATGAGCGGCAGGTATTTTACTTTGTTCATTGTATTATTTTCCTTTCTGAGGTAAGTTTGGAATTCTGAAGGGATCAGAAAGAGTATACCATACCACAAGGATAAAAGAAACATCTCTCACATAAGGACTTGTGAAAATATACATTTTCATGTATAATCGTAACTGTTCAGTAGGTCTGCGCACTTGCTGCGCTGACCGTAAGAAAACATAGGCTGGAAGGCAAAAATCCCATCAGCGAAGCTGATCTGGAATGGATTTTTGCACGTAACTATGAAGGTACTGAATAGTTACGTATAATCCTAAATTAGGAGTACTCTGTTCTGCACTCACATCTGCAGAAGCTGCAAAAGGCAGCTTTTTCGGAAGCATGGCTGCAAAAGAGCAGTTCAGAGATTGATAATCAGAGCAGCACGGACTGACGGAAAAGCCCGTCGGCCCGTTCAGATAAACGGAGGTAGAAAAGTGACCAGAAGGGAAGCCAGAGAACATTGTTTTAAAATGCTGTTCTGCCAGGATTTTTACCCGGCAGAGGAGAAGGAAGAGCAGTTAGAGAGATATTTTGAAGCGCCGAAGGAGGATGTGACCGGCGAAGACGGAAAAGATGAGATTCTTCATGATCCGTTTGAGAAAGAAGAGGACCGCGCATATCTCGAAAAACGCGTCGAGAAGATCATGGAACTGATCCCGGAGATCGATGAAAAGATCAACGAGATCGCGGAAGGCTGGAGAACAAGACGTATGGGTAAAGTTGAGCTTACGATTTTACGTCTTGCAGTGTTCGAGATGAAATATGATGAGGAGATCCCGGAGAAGGTTGCCATCAACGAAGCGGTTGAACTCGCAAAGAAATTCGGCGGAGATGAAGCTCCGGCATTTGTAAACGGTATCCTTGCAAAACTGATCCAGAAAGGCAATTAAACGATGGCAGGTGTTTACTCTGTTGCACAGGTAAATTCATACATCAAAAATATGTTTGCACAGGACTTCCTTCTTCGCCGCCTGTCGGTGAAGGGGGAAGTTTCCAACTGTAAGTATCACAGTTCCGGACATATCTATTTCACGCTGAAAGACGGCGGCGGAACACTTCAGGCTGTCATGTTTGCAAGCCAGCGCCGCGGCCTCAACTTTAAGCTTGCCGAGGGACAGCAGGTTGTTGTAAAAGGAACTGTGGATGTCTACGAGCGGGACGGAAAATACCAGCTCTACGCGTCAGAAATCGAACTTTCCGGGCGCGGAGACCTGTATCTGAGATTTGAAAAACTCTTAAAAGAGCTGGAAGAGATGGGGATGTTTGACCCGCAGTATAAGCGGCCGATCCCGCGGTTCGCAAAGACCGTGGGAATCGTCACAGCGCCCACGGGAGCTGCGATCCGGGATATCATGAATATCTCCCACAGACGGAATCCATATGTCCAGCTGATCCTCTACCCGGCCCTGGTTCAGGGAGACGGCGCAAAGGACAGCATCGTAAAAGGAATCCGGACGCTTGATGCGATGGGACTGGATGTCCTGATTGTCGGGCGCGGCGGCGGTTCGATCGAAGACCTTTGGGCCTTCAACGAGGAGGAAGTCGCCAGAGCGATCTTCGCATGCAATACGCCGGTGATCTCCGCAGTCGGTCACGAGACCGATGTGACGATCGCGGATTACGCGGCAGATCTTCGGGCACCGACTCCGTCAGCGGCGGCAGAGCTTGCGGTATTTGATTATTTCCAGTTCCGGATGGATCTGAATGCGAGAAAACAGCGCCTGATGAAGGAGATGGGTACAAGTCTTGAGCGGGCTAAAAGCAGGTTAAAGCATGATGAGCTGACATTGCGGTTTTATGACCCGAAGAGCCAGCTGAATGAGAAGAAAAAACGGCTGGCGGACGCGGAAGATACACTTTTACGTCTGATCGCAGAGCGGCAGCAGGAGACGAGACGTGATCTGCAGAATGCGGAGACACTGCTCAGAAGATCCATGGCGGACCGGCTTGCGGCTGATAAGAGAAATCTTGCGGTGAAGAGTGAACGTCTGTGGGGACTGTCCCCGTTAAAGAAGATCAGCGGCGGATTCGGATTTATCACGGACGGGGATGGCAAACGTCTGGAGACTGTGGAACAGGCGGAAGCCGGAAAACGGATCACGGTCCGGGTGAAGGACGGTCGAATCGGGGCTGTTGTAGATCATGTTGAGAAGTATCGGTAGGAATCCACCACAGAATATTATCTATCGCACCAATTTTCACGAATAATTAAACAATAATTCAAGTAGGAAAATAGAACGATACGGCAGGATATGCTGCCACAGTGAGGAATCATATGGATGACGAGACAAGAAAACAGATGAATGTCGAGGAGACATTTGCGGCTCTCGACCGGATCATCGGAAAGCTGGAAAAGGGAGACGGATCTCTGGAGGACGCTTTCGCTGATTATGAAGAGGGCATGAAGCTTGTAAAGAGCTGTAACGAAAAAATTGAGACGATCGAAAAAAAGATCCTTGTTTTGAGTGGAGATCAAACGGAGGAAAAGGAAAATGGCGGACAATTTTAAGGAAAGGTTCAGTCAGGCGGTCAAGGAGACTGAGACAGTCGTATATTCATATTTGCCGGGGGAGACCGGACATCAGAGGACGATCTTTGAGGCAATGAATTACAGTGTAAAAGCAGGTGGAAAGCGCTTAAGGCCGCTTCTCATGCGGGAAGTGTACCGTCTGTTCGGCGGAAACGGTCCGGAGATCGAGCCGTTCATGGCGGCCATGGAGATGATCCACACCTCGTCCCTGATCCATGACGATCTGCCGTGCATGGATAACGACGAATACCGCCGCGGAAAACTCACTACCTGGAAAGCCTACGGCTATGATATGGCAGTGCTGGCGGGTGATGCGCTGATGATCTACGCGTTCGAGACTGCGTCAAAGGCCTTTTCCATGGGCGCTGATCCGGCAAAAGTCGGCCGCGCCATCGGGATCCTCGCAGAAAAGACCGGAATCTATGGCATGATCGGCGGACAGACCGTCGATGTGGAGCTCACCGGAAAGGCGGTTCCGAGAGAAAAACTTGATTTCATCTACCGGTTAAAGACCGGTGCTCTCCTCGAGGCCTCTATGATGATCGGTGCAGTTCTTGCGGGCGCGACCGTGGAAGAGATCAAAGAGGTGGAAACGATGGCCTCCGAGGTCGGTCTCGCGTTCCAGATTCAGGACGATATCCTCGATGTGACGAGCACTCAGGAAGAGCTTGGAAAGCCGGTTCTGAGCGATGAAAAGAACGAAAAGACCACTTATGTGACCTTAGAAGGCCTTGAAAAGGCAAAACGGGATGTAAAGGAAATTTCTGACCGGGCAGCAGGAAGACTTGCGGGACTGCCGGGAAAAAATGAATTTCTGTACAATATTATTGAAATGCTCGTGAATAGGAAAAACTAATCACTATATAAAATATGTAAGGGAGTAGTCTGGAAACATGCTGCTTGATCATATAAAACAGTCTTCGGACATCAAAAAACTGAAAGAAGACCAGTATCCAGAGCTTGCGCGGGAGATCCGCCAGTTCCTGATTGAAAAAATAAGTAAAACAGGCGGTCATCTCGCTTCAAACCTCGGGGTTGTGGAACTTACGATGGCGCTGCATCTGGCGTTCGACCTTCCAAAGGATAAAATCGTCTGGGATGTGGGCCATCAGGCCTACACCCACAAGCTTTTAAGCGGAAGAAAAGCCGGTTTTGATGACCTGCGCCAGTTTGGCGGAATGAGCGGATTCCCGAAGAGAAAGGAAAGCCCTTACGATGCCTTCGACACAGGACACAGCTCCACCTCCATCTCTGCGGGTCTCGGTCTCGCCCAGGCGAGAGAGATCACAGAGGAAGATTATTCGGTGATTTCGGTCATCGGAGACGGTGCCCTGACCGGCGGAATGGCATATGAGGCATTGAACAACGCGGCCCAGATCAGAAAAAATTTTATTATTGTTCTGAATGACAATGAGATGTCCATTTCCAGGAACGTGGGCGGAATGTCGAAATATCTCAGCAGTGTCCGCACAAAAGAAGGATATGCGGAGCTAAAGCTCCGAGTGGAACGGACACTTTCCGCGATCCCTGTGATCGGAAGACCGCTGGCATGCGGTCTGTACCAGTTAAAGAACGGGATCAAACAGTTCCTTGTTCCGGGAATGTTATTTGAGGACATGGGGATCACGTATCTGGGGCCTGTGGACGGCCATAACGTTCAGGAAATGATCCGTGTATTTAAGGAGGCGAAGCGCGTCCAGCATGCGGTCTTAGTCCATGTTATCACGAAAAAGGGAAAAGGCTACAAGCCGGCGGAAGAAAATCCGGCGAGATTCCACGGTGTGGAACCATTCGATATCAAGACCGGAAATCCTTTAAAGAAAAAGGAGTTTCCGAGCTACACGGATGTATTCTCAGAGAAGATCTGCGAACTTGCCGGAAAGAATAAAAGAATTGTGGCTCTGACAGCAGCCATGCCGGACGGAACAGGACTCACGAAGTTTGCGAAGGAATTCCCAAAACGGTTCTTTGATGTGGGAATCGCGGAGGCCCATGAGGTGACATCGGCGGCAGGCATGGCGGCAGCGGGACTGAAGCCTGTAGTTGCGGTATATTCTTCTTTTTTACAGCGTGGCTATGACCAGGTGCTTCACGATGTCTGTATTCAGGATCTTCCGGTCCTGTTTGCCATCGACCGGGCCGGTCTTGTGGGAAGCGACGGGGAGACGCATCAGGGAATTTTTGATATTTCCTTCTTAAGTCTTGTGCCAGGAATGAACATCATGGCACCGAAAAACTGCTGGGAGCTTCAGGACATGCTGGAGTTCGGCGTGAATTTTGATGCGCCCCTTGCCATCCGTTATCCGAGAGGACAGGCGTACCGCGGACTGGAAGAATTCCGCGCTCCTGTCGAATATGGAAAGGCGGAGATGCTCTACGAGGAGTCAGAGATCGCACTTTTTGCCCTCGGCAGCATGGTGAGCACCGGCGAACACGTCCGGGAAAAATTAAAGGAAAAAGGACAGCCCTGTACCTTAGTGAACGCGAGATTTGTAAAGCCGCTCGATACGGATATGATCGATCGTCTCTGCAAGACGCATAAACTGATCGTCACCATGGAGGAGAATGTTCTCCGCGGCGGCATGGGCATGTATGTCACAAAATATATCCATGAAAAACACCCGGAGATCCGCGTGATCCAGATCGCGCTTCCGGATGCCTATGTAGAACACGGAAACGTTTCTGTGCTCAGGGAGATGCTTGGAATCAACAGCGATTCTGTGATCAGACGCATTGAGACGGAATTTTTAAACGAGAAGAGATAAGGAGCAAAGCCAATGAAAGAACGGTTGGATGTTCTGCTGGTAAAGAGAAATCTGGCGGAGTCCAGAGAGAAGGCGAAGGCGGTCATCATGTCCGGCATCGTCTATGTGGATGGACAGAAGGAAGACAAGGCGGGATCCATGTTCGACGAGACAGCGAACGTGGAGGTGCGCGGAACCACATTAAAATATGTGAGCCGCGGCGGACTGAAACTGGAGAAGGCCATGACACATTTCGGCGTGACATTAGAGGGAAAGATCTGTATGGACGTCGGAGCGTCCACGGGCGGATTTACGGACTGCATGCTTCAGAACGGGGCAGTGAAGGTTTATTCTGTGGATGTGGGGCATGGACAGCTGGCGTGGAAGCTCAGAAATGATGAGCGCGTGGTCTGCATGGAAAAGACAAATATCCGTTATGTGACTCCGGAGGAGATCCCGGACAGGATCCAGTTTGTATCCATTGACGTCTCCTTTATTTCTTTGACGAAGGTCCTGGGGCCGGTGAAGGCGCTCATGGAGCCGGACGGAGAGGTCGTATGCTTAATTAAGCCGCAGTTTGAGGCAGGGCGTGAGAAGGTCGGAAAGAAGGGGGTTGTCCGCGAAAAATCCGTCCATCTTGAGGTCATTGAGATGGTCGCCTCCTTTGCGGGCAGCATCGGTTTTGAGACCCTCCATCTGGAATTCTCCCCGATCAAGGGGCCGGAGGGAAATATCGAATATCTGCTCCATTTAAGAAACTGCACGGATGGAAGTACATTTGCGAACGACACCATCGGCGCTTCCGAGATCGTTGAAAAGGCACACGAGACACTGGATAAATAAGGCATAACAGGCATAATTTTATGAAGAAATTTTACATCGTTGCAAATCCTGACAAAGAGAATACGAAGAATATGCAGGCGGCTATTGAAAAGTACCTGAAAGCTCACGACGCGGGAGTTTCCGTGGGGAAAAGCGTGTCCGGACATGGAAATCCGTACACGGATCCGGAGGAGGTACCTGCGGATACCGAATGTGTCATCACGCTGGGCGGGGACGGAACCCTGATCCAGGCGGCAAGGGATCTTGCAGGGAGAAAACTTCCGATGATCGGTATCAATCTCGGCGGCCTCGGCTATCTTACCCAGACCGGCCGGGAAGGCGATGTAAAGGAGCTTCTGGATGCGCTTTTGGAGGACTGCTATGAACTTCAGGAACGCATGATGTTGAAGGGCTGTGTTTACCGGAACGCAAGGCCGGTGAAAGAGAGCATTGCGCTCAATGATATCGTCCTGACAAGGGACGGAGATCCACGGGTATTAAAGCTAAAGCTTTACGTGGACGGACAGTTCCTAAATGAATTCAGCGCTGACGGTATGATCGTTGCGACTCCTACGGGATCCACAGCGTACAATCTGTCGGCGGGGGGACCGATTGCCCAGCCGGACGGACAGCTGATGATCCTTACACCGATCTGCCCGCATACGCTGACGTCGAGAACGATCGTTTTCGGAGCGGATAGCCGGATCAGGATCGAGATCCCGGCAACAAACCGGGGCAGTCAGGTGGCGGCTTTTGACGGCGACACGTTAGTGCGGCTGGAAAATGGGGATTATATTGAGATCACAAAGGCAGAGACGGTGACAAGAGTTGTGAAGCTTGATCACCGGTCATTCCTTGATATTTTAAAGATGAAGATGTACGACGCGTGAATTTACAGCGGAATAGCGCTGCAGGACACGCAGGGCGGTGTGCGGATCACTTCAAAAGAAGTGAACTGGACACTGATACAGGACGAGATCAGAAAGGGGCAGCAGACATGAAGGTTGACAGACACAGTAAGATCGTGGAGCTGATCGGAAAATATCAGATCGAGACGCAGGAGGAGCTTGCGGAGTATCTGAAAAAGGCCGGATATCATGTGACACAGGCGACAGTATCGAGGGATATCCGTGAACTGAAGCTCACGAAAGCTCCTGGAAAAAATGGCCGCCAGTGCTATGCGGTCATGCAGCATCAGAAAGATTTTGGCGAGAAATATATCCGTATTTTCAGGGACTGCTATGTGTCCATGGACATGGCACAGAATATTCTTGTGATCAAGACGGTTTCCGGTATGGCGATGGCAGTCGCTGAGGCACTGGATGTGATCGGTTTTCATGAGATCGTCGGCTGCGTGGCCGGTGACAATACGATCATGTGTGCGGTGCGGACCGTGGATGATACGATCATTTTGATGGATAAGCTGAAGAAGATCGTGGAGGGAAAATAGGCTTTGGATCTTTTTGTCTAAGGCAGAATATTGTAGAAATATTGAGCCCTGCGGAGCAGAACCGGGATAATTACCAGGTTTTGCTTTGCAGGGTCTTTTTTAGGAAACAGAACGGAAAAAAGAGAACGACTGTTCGAAAAATGCTGGACAATCGAACACATGTGTGCTATACTCGTCTTACCAAATCGAACAAATGTTTTGTTTTTATAGAGGGAAAGCGAGGGAACAGGATGCTTGTTGGTTTACATGTTAAAAATCTTGCTCTGATCGAGCAGGCGGACGTGGAGTTTGGAAACGGTTTAAATATTCTGACCGGTGAGACCGGAGCCGGAAAGTCGATCATCATTGGCTCTGTTGCCTTGGCACTAGGCGCGAAAGCGTCAAGGGATATGATCAGACGTGGGGAAGAGTATGCGTATATTGAGCTTATCTTTTCGGTTGATGACGAGAAAAAACGGGAAGAATTAAAGAAAATGGATGTGTATCCGGATGAAGATGGTCTTTTGATCATCTCAAAAAAGATCACCCAGACGCGAAGTATCAGCCGGATCAATGACGAGACGGTGACGACGGCGCGCTTAAAAGCCGTAACTGGAAAGCTTCTCGATATCCATGGACAGCATGAACACCAGTCATTGCTTCATAAACAGAAGCATCTGGAGATCCTTGATGAATATTCCTGGAGAGAGACGGGAATGTTAAGACGAAATGTGGTGGAGAGTTACCGGAAATATCTGGAATTAAAGGGAAAACTCGACGGTTTCTCCCTGGATGAGGAGAGCCGGAAGAGAGAACTTGATTTTGTGAGATTCGAGATCGACGAGATCGAGAATGCGGCTTTGAAACCGGGGGAAGAGGAGGAGCTTGCGGCGAAATTCCGCAAATTCTCCCACGGTCAGAAGATTATGGAGAGTCTGCAGGGCGCGTATCAGGCTGTGGATGGGGATATGATCGGGCGCGCGTACCGCGAAGTGGAGAGCGTTGCGTCCTACGATGAGAGATTGTCCGGGATCGCGGAGGGACTTTCTGACGCGGAGAGTATCCTGGCGGATCTTGGCCGTTCGATCTCCGACTATATGGATGAGATGGAGTTTTCAGGGGAAGACTTTAAGCAGACGGAGGAGCGTCTGGATTTCGTTCGTGGAATTATGGCAAAATATGGAAACAGCGAGGAAGCTGTCTTAAATAGTCTGGAAGATAAGAAAAAACGGCTTGCGGAACTGGAAAACTATGCGGAACTGGCGTTTGCCGCAAAAGCCGGGTTTGAGGAACAGAAGCGGGTTCTGGGACTTCTCTGCGGACGGCTCTCGAAGGAGAGAGAAAAAGCGGCGAAGGTTCTGGAGAGCCGGATCACGGAGGAGCTTGAGGACCTGAACTTCCTTCATGTGGAATTTCGGGTGGATGTACACCAGACGGATCACTTTACGGCATCTGGCTCCGATGAGGTGGAGTTTTTGATCTCCACAAATCCGGGAAGTATTCCGCCAAGGCCGCTGGGGGAAGTTGCTTCCGGCGGCGAACTCTCAAGAATCATGCTGGCGATCAAGACGGTCCTCGCGGATACGGACGATATTCCGACCCTGATATTCGATGAGATTGATACCGGTATCAGTGGACGGACGGCTCAGAAGGTATCGGAGCGCCTGTCCTATATCGGGAGAAAGCATCAGGTGCTTTGCATTACCCATCTCCCGCAGATTGCGGCGATGGCTGATACGCACTTTGAAATCAAAAAATCTGTGGAGAACGGCGTGACCGCAACGAAGATCAGAAAGCTTACTGAGAATGACCAGGTGGATGAGCTTGCGAGACTCCTGGGCGGCGCGGAGATCACGGAGAAGGTAAGGGAAAACGCCGAGGAGATGAAACGGCTGGCGGGAGAGACGAAGAGTCGGCTGAATGCGGATGCAGAAGCGCAGAGCTTGAGAATGGATCCTGCAGTGGCAGATCCTTCAGAAACAGATTTTCCAGGTGATCTTCAGGCTGTTTCAGAGGCAGATCCCTCCGTGCTTCAGGCAGCGGGATGAATCGGTAGAATGAGAAAAAACTGACAGGGTGAAAACAGGAAAGCATCACATACTAGGAGAGGAGCAAAAAGCTGCCTCTCCTTCTTAATAATTATTTTTGCGGCAATTGCGCAAAGATGATCCGGAAAATATGATTGTCGGCCACGGTGAGTTTATCTGACGGCGGAGAATGACTGGGGAAAGTCAGATGAAACAGAATGGTCGTGGAACAAAATGGAAACGATAAAAAGGAAGCTGGCAGCTTCAAGAAACTGCGGCGTAGGCAAAACAGCCGTGCTGCGGATAAAGAATCATTAAAGGAGGAGCTGCCATGATGAAAAAAGAGTCGTTTCGACGGATCCTGATCCGGGTGTTCTGGATCTCTTTGATCTTCACGATCGGATTTTCCTGGGTATATATCCGGTACGCGGTGCCGGATCAGCTGAATCTGGTAGTCAATGAGGAAGAAGTCTTTCATTTTGCACTTCCTCCGGGAGTGACCTTTGAGAGTGACAGCGAGGAAGTTGTCCTAAAGAATGCCTCGGATATCCCGGAAGGAATGATCCGGATCGAGCGCCCAGACGCCATCTCCATGTACGGGAAAAACGAAGGAAGCTACCGGGTCGGGATGAAATTCCTGGGACTTATCCGAATGAAAGATATCCAGGTGGATGTGGTGGACGGATCTTACGCTATTCCCTGCGGAACGCCGGTGGGAATCTATTTAAAGTCCAGAGGTGTTATGGTGATCGGGACAGGGCAGGTTACAAACGATACAGGGAATGTGGTGGAACCGGCTTATGGAATTTTGAAATCCGGGGATTATATCCAGACTGTGGATGGAGAAGACCTGGAAGATAAGAATGACCTGGTGGACGCGGTGAGCACGTCGGGAGGAAAGACATTAGTTCTCGGGATCCGGCGGGACGGCCGGGAGATCGAGGTGGATATGACGCCGGTTCTCGCGGAGGACGGAAGCTATAAGCTTGGCGCCTGGGTCCGGGATGATACTCAGGGGATCGGGACAATGACTTATGTGGATATGAATGGAAATTTCGGTGCTCTGGGACACGGGATCAGTGACAGTGATACCGGGGATCTGGTGGATATTGAGGGCGGAGAGCTCTACGAGACCCAGATTTTGGGAATCGAAAAAGGCCAGACCGGAAAGCCGGGAGTCATGTCCGGAGTGATCTATTACGGAAAAGGGACGAAATTAGGCGAAGTGACGGAAAATACGACAGAAGGGATCTACGGAACCGTAAACCGCCATTTCCTGGATTCCATAAAAGCTGACGCGATCCCCATCGGCTTTCGCCAGGATATCCACAAAGGAACGGCGTACATCCGAAGCAACGTATCCGGGGAAGTAAAAGACTATGAGATCGAAATCCAGAAGGTGGATTACGGCAGCATTCAGAAAAATAAAGGTCTGGTTCTTCGTGTTGTAGATGAGGAACTTTTAAATTTGACAAGCGGCATTGTTCAAGGTATGAGCGGTTCACCAATTATCCAGGACGGCAAACTCATCGGTGCTGTGACCCATGTGTTTATCAACGATCCGACGAGGGGATATGGGATCTTTGTGGAGAATATGATTTCGCATTAAGAGATGTAACAAAACAGATATTTGGAAATTCCGGGCAGCGTAGGAGAAATGCACTGCCGCGGAATATGCTGACTCTTGTATGACCGTGAAAGGCTGCAGTAAACAGTTCCTGCGGATAAGTTACTGATTGGAACGGATCAGATCGCTGGAGCGGCCGGCGCGAAGAATATAGCTGTCCATGTCGTGACCGAGAAGTGCGCGGAGATCCTTTGAGAGTGCGATGACCTTTGTGATGTCGATTCCGGTCTCGATCCCTGATTCCTCGCACATGTGGAGCACGTCCTCTGTGGAGATATTTCCGGCTGCGCCAGGAACAAAGGGGCAGCCGCCAAGTCCGCCGAAGGAACTGTCAAACTGGGTCATTCCGGCTTCCAGAGCAGAGAGGATATTTGCCATCGCCATACCGCGGGTATTGTGAAAGTGGAGCCACCAGGAACACTCCGGGTAAGTCTGGCGCACATGGGAGTAGAGATCGTAGACTTGATTCGGAACAGCCATTCCGGACGCATCGGAGAGGGAAATTTCATTGATTCCTACGTTCAAGTATGCCTCGATGATCGCATCTACATCTTCAACGGGAGTTCTTCCTTCCCACGGGGAGGCAAACGGCATGGAGATGGAACCGGAGATTGCGATTCCGTTTTCCTTTGCTGCTTCCACACAGAAGGCGAATCCAGCGACGCTCTGTTCCGGCGTCATGTTCAGGTTCTTTAAGTTGTGCATACGGCTGGCGGACACATTTAATTTTACTTTTTTACATCTGCAGTCAATGGTACGGGTGATTCCGCGAAGATTCGGGATCAGGGCGCGGAGTTCCACGCCTGGAATATCGCCGATCGCTTTGTAGACTTCATCTGTGTTTGCCATCTGCGGAACAGCTTTCGAGTGCATGAAGGAGCCGACTTCGATAACTTTAAATCCGGCGTCGATGAGACCGAGAAGAAGAGCAACTTTCTGGCGGACGGTAAGCAGTGTCGCTTCGTTCTGAAGTCCGTCCCGGAGACCGACCTCGCATAAGGTGATGGAAGATGGTAATTTCATAATGGATCTCCTTTGTTTTCGATAAAATAATGATTCCGCATCCTGCTGGAAGTAGAAGGCGCGGGATGCGGATAAAAAGAGGGCAAAATGTCACAAAAAGTTATTTTCTACGGAAAAATATCATACCAATTATGAGCGGTACGATCATCATGGCAGCGCCGATGCCGATAGGAATAATCATGCCCATAGTTACTGCAAGCATTGGAACGATTGCAGGCATGGAACCGTAGACAGTCGCCCAGATTGAGTTTCCGACAGCTAATGTATCGGTAGCGTCAGTCTTTCCTTCCGGAACAACGCAACGAATTAGTGCAAGACCGGTAGGAACTGAACCAGTAGCTGCACCGAAGGAACCGCAGCATTTCTCAAACCAATTGGAACGATGCCACATCTTGCAGAAACTTAAAGTCCATACAGCGGTAAGAGCAACGATGACAGCACTGATGACAAGGATTGGAATAAATAATGCGGATACCATTTTTAAATCGATGGTTGCCATAGCGGATACAATGGTAATTTCAAGACCAAGACCAGAAATGGAGTTGATCGTTTTTCTGTCTACAAAGTCTCTTAATCTTGTGCGTTTAATTGGGGGACAAAAAAAGGTAATTGGAGGACAAAATGATATTTTTTCAGAAATAGAATGCTATTATTGAAAAAATATCTATAGAAGATGGAAGGTATTTTCTCGAATTCCTTATTCAGCCAAGCAATCTTAAAGTGTTGGCTATCAGAGGTATATATATTGGAACAGCGAACAGTCCTTGGAGAGGGACTATAAACACTACTACTATATAATACGAGTAGGATATTTTATGAAATACTATTGCAGAAATCAATTCATGATAAGAGTTGCGAGCTTGCCAGCTAAAATGTTTCAAGAATTTGCTGAGGTTGAACATCCAACGCTGCCTTATTTTAACAGTAGCGGATTTAACTGTAATTTGTTTAAAGAGGCAATTATAATTGCAAGTCCCGATCTGTTTAACAGCTTAGTCAACATGCCTAAAACAGAGAAAAAATTACGTAATATTGAACAAAGTATTATTAAGTATTCGATCAGATCCAGCACTCGTCCTACTCCATATGGAATGTTTGCCGGAGTTGCATTAGGCGAATTTGCGGATAAAAGTAAGCTTGTTTTTGACGAAAAAGAATATATTAGAGATATTCAGGTTGATGTGGAATGGTTATATTGTTTAATTCACATTTTGGAGCGTGATATAAATATATTAAATTCCCTGCAGGTTAGATTCAACCCATTGTGTTATTCATTTGGTAGCCGCATTGTTAATCCGTCATATACAAATCACGGAGAAAATGTGTTTCAAATCAGCAATGTTAATAAAGATATGCGGTATACGAAGTTGATTTCTCTCATTGAAGAGTTAGCCAGAAAATTGGTTCCATATTCTGAATTAAAACAAGTAATTCAGGAAAAATATCCGGATGTATCGAAAAAAAAGATTGATACAACATTAATGATGCTGTTGGAAAATGAATATTTGTATACCAATTTAAGGATTCCGCCTTATCATAATAATACTTTAGAGTATCTTTATAATATTATAAAGAGAATACCGGCTGCAGAAAAGTATACTCTGGTTATAAAAGAATTAATTAGATTATTTAATGAGTATAAGATGGAAGAAAGCAAAGTGGAAATTTTAGAGCAAATTTATGCTCTTATGGAATCCTTGGTGTGCAAGAAAAATTACATTGCTGTGAATAAGGGTTTGAAAATGAATGAAAATAACCTATCAGGTGCGGTAAAAAAGCAAGTCGAAAAGTTTGTTAATACGCTAAGTTTGATACCTGTCGCAGTCGGTGAAAGTACACATTTGGGTGCATTTAAAAGAGCTTTTATTGAAGCGTTTGGATATGGTGTTGAAGTAAATCTCAAGGATATTATTAATGTTAATGGTTTTAATGGATTACAGTATGTTGGGGTTTCTGAATATAATGTAAGTGCAAGAGAAAAAGAAATAAAAAATATTATAGATCAAAAAATTCAGACTGCTGTAAAATTAGGCAAAGAAAGTATTTCTTTAGCTAAAGAGGATTTTAGTAATATCTCTCAGAATGAGAATGATAACTGCCATGCAATATCATTTGATATTAATTTCTATGTTTCTCAAAAGTTCACGGATAATGGTCATGAAACCTGCAATTTAACAGTAGCACCAAATGGTGGGGCAATACAAGCTGGAGCAATGTTTCAAAGATTTTCATCGGTACTCGATGAACAACTGATGAATAACTATAATACCCTGTACAAAGAGGAAATTGATTTAACTAGTAATTATTACGAATTAGTAGAGATAAGAGAAAGCTTTAGTGCTGGACGATTGGGGAATTTAGTAAATACGAATAAAAACTATAATTATTGTGTTGTCTTAGATGGCTGCTCCGAAGAGAAGGAAGGGATACTTTCTGCATATGATTTAAGTATTGGCCTGTCGTTTCACGGAGAGCTGTATATATATTCGTCTAAATTAAAGAAACATATCAAGATCGTAACCGATAATATGGTAAATCCAGAATTAAATAGTCCACTTTTTAGATTGTTAAAGGATATTTCGGATGAATATGAAGATAAGCCATTATCTCGTATCTTTAATCTTACTAAGAATGAGTATATATATACTCCAAGAATCTTATTAGAAGGGGTAGTAATTTCTCCAAAAACTTGGAAGTTTAGTTTTCATAACGATAAGCTGGATTGCTTAGAGGAATTTCAAGAAGCTTTTACTCAGTTAGCAAATCAATATGAAATGGACGATTATATTTTAGTCTACCAAAAAGATAACCGTCTATTATTAAATAGAAAAAAGAAGTGGGGTGTAAAGTTAATCTATGCAATCGCCAGAAAGGACTCTTTTGTAAAAATAAGTGAAGTTCCCGAGGGAATGTTAAACTCGCAGGTTGTGTCAGATGGAAGAGATAATAAATACATGTCTGAAATAACGTTTTCATTTTTGTGCAAAGAAGGCAGGTACATTAATGAAAAAGAATTAAATACAAAGGTAGGTATAGAACGTTCTTTACAAGCAGATAACAAAAAATTTTATTTGGGTGAGAACGGCTGGATGTATTTAAAACTTTATGGAGCACGTAATAGGCAGAACATGATTTTAATAAAGTGTTTAAAAGAGTTGCTGGATGACATAGAATGTGAAAGATATTTTTTTTTACGATATGCAGATGATGCTCCGCATTTACGGCTCAGAATCAAATTTGATTCTGAAAATAAAATGTATAAATATATGCCGAGAGTTCTTACATGGATAAGGTTTTTACAAAACCCTGTGTGTTAGGATAGTTGTCAGTGAAAGATAATTACAT